>CBFHPD010000165.1:0-20228 GCA_965657495.1 uncultured Flavobacteriales bacterium | reverse complement strand
CCGGGCCTTCATCAACGACACGCCCGTTTCCGTTGCCGATTTGAAGTCACTGGGCATGCGGCTCGTGGACCTGCATGGGCAGGAGAGCACGATGGCCCTTGCAGAGAAGGAGCACCGCATTGCCTTGGTTGATGCCATGGGGGTTCCGGCCCAATCGCAATCCGATTATGCGCGTGCCTTTCAGGATTGGCAATCAAAATTGGCCGAGCGGAGGAAGTTGCAAAACGGCGGAGGCATGGGCTCGAATGACCCGGACTACCTCCGTTACCAAATCACCGAAATTGAAAGCCTCGAGCTCACGCAGCACGATGCGAAGGCACGAGAAGAAGCGTGGAACACCCTGCAACATGCGGGGCAGATCCGTGCCGACCTCCTCGAAGCCAGCGGCACCTTGCTCTCTGACACGGCGGATTTTGATGTCGTGTCCGCATTGAGTCAGGCGACCAAAGCCTTGGGCCGGGCCGCGCAGCACCACCCCGCAGCAGCCTCCCTGCTGGAGCGCCTCGAGGGACTTCGCCTCGAGGGCATGGACTTGGAACGGGAGATTACGGATGAAGCCGACCGCATCCAAGAAGATCCTGAACGCGAGCATCGGCTGGGGGAATGGTTGGACGAACTTCAGCGGTTGCTCAGCAAGCACCGGGTGGCAGACGCGGAAGCGCTCGAGGAACTGCGGGAAGACATGCACCACCAACTGCAAGCATTGGAGCAGCGGGACGCCCGGCTTGCCTCAATCGATGGGGAAATCGCAACGGTTCGGCGCATCGTGGAAGAATGCGGTGCCACCCTGCGTGCGCATCGCCAATCCACCTCCTCCAAATTGGCGCAAGACATCGTGGCACAGCTCGGAGGACTCAAGATGGGGACGGCCGAACTTGAAATCCGGTGGGTGCCCGCGGCTGAACCCGATGCCTGGGGGCTCGATGATGTGGAATGGTATTTCCGCTCCCACCCCACTTCTTCCTTCCAACCGCTGACCCAGGTCGCTTCGGGCGGGGAAAAAAGCCGGCTTATGCTGGCCATCAAGGCGGTCCAAGCCGAGCACAGCTTGGCAAGCACCATCATCCTCGACGAAATCGATACCGGTGTTTCGGGCCATGTAGCCGAATGCATGGCCCAGCTGATGGAAACCATGTCGCAGCACCAGCAGGTCATTGCCGTTACCCACCTGCCGCAAGTGGCCGGTCGGGCCGACCACCACCTCCGCGTGAGCAAGCAGGACCGTCAATCGAGCGTGCACACGCACGTGGAACAACTCGCCCAAGCTGAGCGCGTAACTGAATTGGCGGCCATGCTCAGCGGGGCCCAAGTGACCGAAGCGGCCACCGAGCACGCGAAGGCCCTCATCAAGTCCCGTTAAAAGCGCCAGTCGAGGCCCAAAGATGGGAGGAATGGCAGCTGGTCCACGCGTTCTCCCGTCAGCCGGTTGATGTAAAACACGTTGTCGCGGCTGTACACGTTCGTCACACCGGCATTGAACTCCAAGGTCCCCCTCTCGAAGGTGAAGTCCCGGCGCACGCTGACGTCCAAGCGGTGGTAAGCGGGCAGGCGCCCCTCGTTCAATTCGGCATACTGAATGGACAGTTCATTCGCATTTCCAACGATGTAATCGGAACTGATGCCTCCGGACACGTTAGGGGCTTGGTAGTAGCCAGCGGTTTGGGTGAAAGGGAGGCCTGAGCCCAAATTCCAGCGCGCAGACGCTTCCCACTTCCCGTCCTTGCCCAGCCCCTGACTGACCACCAAATTCACATTGTGGCGGCGATCAAACACCGGATCGTACCACCGGAATCCATCCCAGCGGTCCACGTTGCCATAGCCGTAAACCAACCACACATAAGTGAACCGTTCTTCGTATTTAAGCACGACATCCGCGCCGTAGGCGTGCCCCGTCTCCACGATGAAATCCTTGCGCAGCACTTCGGGCACATCGGCGTGCTCCGAGTCATCCTCGAACAGCTTGTTGCGGTTGGGGTTAGTGAGCTGCGAGAAATGCTTCAAGTAGCCCTCAACGTTGAGGTTGATGCGCTCGGTGAGGTCAAACTCGAATCCGCCGATGACGTGGGAGGCCGTTTGCAGCGAATGGATGATCTCCTTCACGTCGCCATCGGGCGTGATGAAGGTGTTCTGCAAGTTTTCCGGACCGGAAAGGAAGCCGTAGAAGAGGTTCACCACATCGCGGTCGGAGTTCGATGAGATGATGTTTTGAGAGTACAGGCCTGCCGCCGCTTTCAAGCGCAGGCGCTCCGTGGCTTTGTACTTGATGCCGATGCGGGGCTCGGGGCGGAATTTGGCCAGTGAGCTGTAGTACTGCATCCGCAGGCTCGGGTTCCAAATGACCTTGCCCCGGTGGATGCGGTAATCAATGTAGCCGCCCAATTGTGTGGTGTTTTCCACCTGTTCCACTCCCACGCCGAGTGCGTTGAACGTGCGGAAATCGGTCTCCATGCCCACTACTTCCAGGCCGTATTTCACGTCGTCCTCGCCCAGCACGTATTTGAAGTCCAAACCGAAGTTGAACCCGTTGACTTTCGAATAGCGATCGGGAAGTTGCTCTTCCTCCAACCGGATGTTGTAGGCGCTTGTAGCAAAGTGGCCGGTCATCAAAATGGCCGAACCCGGCGGAACCACGGTGAAATTGCCGCCACCTCCGGCGTTCACCCAACTCAAATTGGAAAGCGCTTGGTAGCTGACCCGGTCCGAGAAGCGGAACCCAAACAGCGAGAGCTTGGATCCGGTCGAACCACCGAAGGATATCTTGCCGTAAGCATCCGTGAAATTGAAGGGCAGGCCTTGGCCGTCTTGGTTCACGTAATCGTACAGCACCTTCGAGGTTTGCTCGAGGTAGGAGTTCTTGAGCGAGAGCACAAAGGAGATGCCGCTTCCCCGCTCGTCGAGCTTTTTCAGCGGCCCTTCGAGGAGCATGCGGGCACCGAAGGGGCTCGCCCCCACCCGGCCCGCGAGTTGCTGCTTGTTGCCGTCCCGGGTTTTGATGTCCATGACGGATGAGATCCGGCCACCAAACCGGGCCGAGAAACCGCCGGTGTAAATGTCAGCATTGGAAATCAAGTCGGAGTCGAACACGCTGAACAGCCCGATGCTGTGGAAGGCGTTGTAAACGATCATGCCGTCGAGCAGCACCATGTTCTGGATGGGCGATCCGCCGCGGATGTACAGCTGGCCGCCTTGGTCGCCGGTAGAAACAAATCCGGGGAGGACCTGGAGGGCTTGGACCAAATCAGGGGACCCGCCAAAGCTCGGCACCCGCTTCAAATCCGCCGGCCGGATGGTCTCAATGGACATGTTGACGTTCGTGAGTTGCTCTTGGCGCTCCGCAGAGACTTCGGCGCTGCCGAGCTCGATGACCTTGGGCTTGAGCAAGTAGTTGCGCGTCAGGATTTGGCCGTCTTCGATGACCACGGACTCGCGGACGCCCTCAAATTCCAAACTCGAGACCACCAAGGTGTACGAACCCGCGGGCACCTTCGACAAGCTGTAAAACCCGCCCACATCCGTGGTCACGCCGTACGCCGTCCCCTCGAGGCTCACGCTCGTGAACAAAATCGGCTCCCCCGATGCTTCGCTCCGCAAGAAGCCCTTGAGCGTGCCCTGGGCGTGTGCCGCACCGACCCACGTCATGAGCACCGCCAAGATCCACCGCCCCGCTTGGGCGGCGGCGCGCCATTTCAATTTCTGCATTCCGCGAATTTAACGCGCAACGGCCATACGTGCGATGCGCGCATCGAGTTCTTCCGACGACATCGTGCCGCGCAACCGATCGACCACGAGTGGAAAGGAAAGCGGCGTGGGGTGCGGCGGCTCCGCCCACACCCACTTCGCCCCCTGCATGCGCTCAAGCGCTTCAAACAGCGATTCGATTTGCAATTGATCGGCTAAGACTTCTTCCAATGCTTGGCGGTGCAACAAATGATCCGGGTCGTGCTCGGCCAACACTTCAAACAACAGGCTCGCGTGCGCTTGCAGGTGCTTGGCCCCTGCGCCCTCCGACGGTTGCGTCTGCAGCCCCGAAATGATGGCAATTTCGCGGAACCGGCGACGCGCCAACTCCCCGGCATTCAAGCTCCCGAGCACATCCGACTCCAATTGGTGCGGGGTGAACAGTGCACGAAACGCCTTCAATTCGACTGGGAAGGGGTCGGAAGACAGCAACTCAAACCCGTAGTCGTTGCACGCGTAGGTGATGGTTTGTGAGGAGATTTGGCCCAAACGGTGGCAGACAAGCATGGCCAACCCCTCGTGGACCGCGCGCCCTTCGAACGGAAACGTGCAGAGGTGGTGGCCATCGTCGGACCGGAACGATTCGACCAGCAGCTCGCGGTTGTTGGGGATGTGCGACCACTCGCGTTGGAGGGACATCAGCGGGGCGATGCGCTGCAATTCCGGGTGGGGCATGGCGCCTTGGGCGAGTTGGCTCAACTGATCGCGGAGGGCTTGGCCCAATTCGGTGGTCAGGGGCATCCTTCCACCGGACCAAACCGGCACGCGCTGCGTGGTGCGCCGGGTCGGCTTGACCTCAGCGGTGTTGCCGTCAATGCGCACCAGCTCCAATTGCCGGCCCGCAAACCAAAACACGTCGCCCGCCTTCATCTTTTCGATGAACGACGATTCAACTTGACCGATGACGCCCTTCCGCCGGATCCGCACCCACATCATGGGATCGGAGACGATGGTGCCGATGGACATTCGATGCCGCCGCGCTGTGCGCCGGTCCTCCATGACCCAGCGCCCATCCACAACCTCCACCCGCCGAAACTCCTCGTACGCCTCCAGGGATTGACCGCCCGAACGGATGAAACGCAGGCACCCCGACCACTCGGCCTCTGACAGGGTGGCAAACGCGTGGGTTCCCATGGCCTCGGCTTTGGCTTCTTCTACTTCGAACCCGCCGCCCAAAGCCCGGGTACACAGCCATTGGGCCAGGACATCGAAGCACCGAATGACGGGCCGCCGTGCTTCGATGCGGCCCTCCGCCACCGCCTCCCGCAACGCTGCGCCCTCGAGGAGCTCCAAGCCGTGGGTCGGGACAAAGTGAATGCGGCTGACCCCACCGGGTTGGTGCCCCGAGCGCCCCGCCCGCTGCAAAAATCGCGCAACGCCTTTGGGACTTCCCACCTGCACCACCGCCTCGACCGGCGGAAAATCCACGCCCAAATCGAGCGAACTCGTGCACACCACCGCCTTCAACCGCCCCTCGCCGATGGCGTCTTCGATCCAAGCACGTGTTTCCTTCGCAAGCGATCCGTGGTGCAAGGCCAGTTGACCGGCCAGTCCGGCATCGGCTTCGAGGAGCCGGTGGTACCAAATCTCGGACTGGGCGCGGGTGTTGGTGAACACGAGCGTGGTCCGGTGGTTGCGCACCACCTCCATCACCTGATCGCGCAACGGCATGCCCAAGAAACCTGACCAAGCCAACCGCTCAAACTCCCTTGGCATCAAACTCTTAACTTCAGTCACTTTCTGTGCCTTCGAACGGATGAGCACACCGGCCGCGTGTGGGCACAACACGTGCAACGCCTCGTCCAAGTTGCCGATGGTTGCCGTCAGGCCCCAGGTGCGAAATTGGGGAGCGATGGCGCGCAGGTGTGCTGCGGCAAGTTCGATCTGGACCCCCCGTTTGCTGCCCAAGAGCGCGTGCCATTCATCGACCACAAGCAGCCGGCAGCTGGCGAACTTGCTGACGTGGTCCTTGGTGGCGAACAAGACGTGCAGGCTCTCCGGAGTGGTGATGAGTACCTGCGGCATCCGCTTCCGCAACCGCGCCCGGTCCTTCGCCGCGGTGTCTCCTGTGCGAATGGCCACCTCCCACGGCAGTCCTACCCCATCGAGCATCCGGCGTGCACTCGCCGCAATTTCCTTCGTCAGCGCGCGAATGGGGGCGATCCAAATGACCTGCAACCCTGCCCGGTCCCCCGCGCCCTCATCGAGCGCCTCTTGAACAGCGCCACCGAACACGGAATACGTTTTGCCCATGCCGGTGGGTGCTTGTACGAGCCCTTCACGCCCCGCCCGGAAAGCCGCCCAAGTGTCCGCCTGGAAATCGTTGGGGCGCCAGCCCTGCTCCTCAAACCATTGCACCACGGATTTGGTCCCCTCGCTTGCCATGCTCGAAAGTTAACCCCTGCGCATTGCAGGTGAAACACAGTCATTATCTTCGGCACATGATTTGTAACTCCGTTGGTATGAAAACCACACTATTGCTCATGCTCACTGCGTGCTTGGCCTTCCCGCTGAGCGGCTGGGCGCAAGACGACGACGAAAAACCACTGATCCCCCAGGAAGACTACGACGAACTCCTGATGTGGATGGTGGACGGGAAGTACGAAAAGGTGCTGTTCAAGGCCCTTCGCTACACGGAGGACGACGACACGAAGAAGGAGCCCCTGCCCTACATCTTTATGTCCGAAGCGTTCTTCCGGATCTTGCAGTCGGACGATCCGGATTTGGTGGAGGAATACGGCAACACGCTGAAGGACGCGCTGAAATACGCTTCCAAGTTTGTCAAGAAGGACAAGGAGCGCGAGTATTTCGATCGATACACCGACTACTTGAACGAGTTGCGCCGGGCGACCATGAACGAGGCGGAAGTCTTTGTAGATGATGAGAAATTTACCCGGGCCAAATCCTATTACAAATACCTCTACGTCATCGATGGCGACGATGCCGGCGCGTGGTTGATGTACGGCACCGTGCTGTGGAAAACGAAGGCCCGCCGCGATGCGGAGGAAAGCTGGGAACAAGCCAAGCGCCTGTTGGCTGAATACGGGGGCAAGGGCCTGCAAGAAGTCCAGTTGGACTTGCTCCGCTACAGCGTGCGGTACACGGCCGAAATGCTCGCGGACGAAGGCGATGCCTCCGCTGCCCTGGGCTGGCTGAATGCCGTTTCGGAAATCTTCCCGGACGACCGAGAATTGAATGCCATCCGCCGGTCAATCGGCGGCTGATGCCACAAGGCCATGGGCCCGCAACAACTTGGGAGCCTCCTTCTGCCACTGCAGTTGGAGGCTCGCTGCTTCCAGGCCCTCGGCGAACTCCCCACTCCGCCCCCGAAGGCCACGGATGGCGGTTGCCCAACCGGCAGGGGAATCGTCTTCCACCACCCCACCGAGGCCGAAGGTGCGCACAAGGTGGGCGCAATCCGGCAAGTCGTTTGTCAGGACCGGCACCCCAGCTTGGATGTATTCGAACAGCTTGTTGGGCAGGCAGTACAAGTAACTGAGGCAGGTGGGTTTGACACTGACCAAACCCAAGTCCGCCTGCGAGGTGTGTGCCAGCACGTCCTCGTACGGAACGGCCTCATGCACGTGAACGTTGGGCAGCCGGCGGCTTGCCGCTTCGACCCGTTCCGCCAGCGGTCCGTACCCCATGAATACGAGGTGCACGCCCTCATCGTTCAGCAATTCGGCGGCCTCGAGCGCTTCTTCAAGGCCGCGATTATAGGTGAACGCGCCTTGGTACAAGACCACAAAATCGCTGGCCGCTAAACCAAACCGCTCCCGGAACCCGCGCACTGCTCGGGGCCCGGTCGCCAGCGCGTGGGGCACGTTGCGCACCAAATGGACCGCCCGGATGCCATGCCGCCCGTACCGCTCCAAGTACGCCGTCCTGATGGATGGCGAAACCGTGATGACGGACTCGGCACGGTGGATGAAGCGCCGCTCAAACCACCCCACTGCCTTCAGGTAGGAGGCGGGTTTGGCGTTGCGCTCGGCCTCGAATTCGTGGCAGTCGTAGATGAGGCGCAGGCGGGGGCACAGGATTTGGGCCAATACCCCGAGGGCAAAGGCCTCTGCGTCGTTGCAATGCCACGCCTCCCAATGCCGGTACCGGCGGATCACCTGCCACGCGAATCCGCCCCACCGCACCCACCGGCTGCGCGCCCCCCAGGGCGCCCGCAATCGGCGCACCCGCCAGCCGGGCCGCTCCTCCCGCTCCGGCAAACCCGGCCCCGGCAAGGCCACCACGTCCACGCTCGCGCCCGCCTCCGCCAACGTCGCTGCCACCTTCAACACCCGGTTGTCCCGGGTGAAGTCGTTCAAGACGACCACCGCAATCCGGCCCGCAGCGCTCAACGATCAGCGGGGTTCGGTTTCATCGGGCGCTCTCCGGCTGCGTACATCCGCTCAATGATGTCCACCACTTTCAGGCCTTCGAGCGCATTGGTGGCGATGTGGCTCCCGCCCGTCAAGGCCTCCACCACGTTTTCAAACACGTACCCGTGGTTCGCCGCGGACCCTTTGTAATGTCCGTAATCGTTGGCGGGATTCGCCTCCGGCAGCACCGGCATTTCATACCCTTCGATTTCACAGTACTCCACCTCGTTCATGTACTGTCCGCCCACCTTCACCGTCCCCTTCTCCGCCACAATCGTCAAGCTCGACTCGAAATTCTGCTGGTGTACGGCCGTCGAAAAGTTGAAGCACCCCATCCCGCCGCGCACGAATTCAAACGTCACCAATCCGCTGTCCTCAAAGGCCGTGTTGTGGCCATGCGCATAGTCGGCAAACCGGCTTTGGATGCGGTGGATGTCTCCGAACAGCCAGTACATGATGTCCACGAAGTGAGAGAATTGCGTGAAGAGCGTGCCGCCGTCCAGCTCGCGCGTGCCTTTCCACGGAATTTTCCCGTAGTACCGGTCGTCGCGGTTCCAGAAGCATTGCACTTCCACCATGTGGACCTTGCCAAGCGTGCCGGCGTCCATGAGTTCCTTGAGCCAAATCGAAGGGGGCGAAAACCGGTTTTGCATCACGCAAAAGATCTGCTTTCCACGGGCCAAAGCCGCATGCAGCACCTGCTCGCCATCCTGCCGATTCAGCGCCATCGGCTTCTCGATCACCACGTGCAGGCCCGCCTCGAGCCCCGCCAGCGCATGCGCAGCGTGCAACCCATTGGGCGTGCACACGCACAGGACATCCAACCCGCTGCCGTGCGCCTGCAACAGTTCGCTCAACCCCGTATAAAACGGTTCCTCTCCGGCGTATGCGCAGGCCTCCCGGCCGCGAACATCCGCCAAAGCCACCAATTCACACCCCGCTTGGCGGTGCACCATCTCCGCATGGCGCTTTCCAATGTGGCCCACACCGACCACGGCAAACCGAATCGCTTTCATGCCGCGAAGTTAAGGTGGATGGGCGAGGTCAGCGGCGCTCCGAACGGTTGAATACCCGGTGCCCGAACGTGAACTCGAACAACCACGGCTCGCGCTCGCCGCGGTAATGCTCCACCCCGAGCGTGGCGAGGCCAAACGGGGTTTGGGCCACCAACCACGACCCCGCCATGTACCCCGGCCCCGCTTCCTCGTCGAGCACCGGTCCTTTGCCTGTGTATTGGATGCGATCAAACGGCCGGTACCAATGGAGCTCGGTGCGCCAGCGGATGGACCGGAACACGCGGAGGTCAGCGATGGCACCGAGGGCCACGAAGTTATAGGCACGGAACGTTTCGAGGAGTTGGGTGGAGGCGCCGGGCAGGGGTTGGAAGGGCTGGGTTTGGACCACACTCCCCATGTAACTGCGGCGCAGCAACTCATCCGAAAGGAGCAACTCCCCGCGGAACCCCATGCTCAGCGCCTCATCGCGCACGGCCGTGTACTGCTCGATCAAGGCCGCAAAGCGCCAAAAGGCCACTTCGGAAACCGACGTGTCGCGTCGCGCTAGCCCAAACTCGTTCCGCAAGGCATCGCGGACTTCCCCGCGGTAGCGCTTGACCCCCAATTCGAACCGGTTGCCCTGGCGGTTCATGGCCTTTTCCTTCATAGAGGACCGGCGAAATCCCGCCCCGAGGACGCCTCCCTCCCACTGGACCAAATCCGTGGTGTCGGTGGGGTTGAAATCAAACCTCGGGTAGAAATCGTCCGTGGTCTCGAGGTGTGCCGCCCGCAACCACAGGATGCCGTGCGCCCCGGTTGGCAGGAATACCGAGCCCCCCCACTGCCGCTCCGTGACCACGAAGTAGCTCGGCCGGATGTCCTGGAAAAAGGTGGCAAAATTGCGGACGTAATTCCAGCGGTGCAGGATGAAATCCGGGCGAATGGCCAACGGCACCGGCCCGTGCCAGTCGATGCGCGCCTGCGCGGCCAACGCATTGTAAAAATCCCCGAATGTGCTGCTCGCCTCCACCGCAAACGGCACGCGACCAAAGCGTGCAAAGGACAGCCCCGCGTGGCCAAAGCTCACCGGCCGCGAAGCCAAACTCCCCCCGGCCTCAAACCGCAAATCTCGCTCGGAACGGGCCTGTACCGTGACGTCGAAGCGTCCTTCATCCGCTTGGTACGTCCCCACCGGCCGGGCCGAAGCGATGTGTTCATCGGAGACCAGCAAGTACAAGTTGCGTTCCAAGGTGGCGGCCCGCAACGCGCCACTGGTCCGTCGGAGGAGTCGGGACGCGTAATGCGACTGCCCCGGGCTGAGGCCGGTGACCGCCACTTGCCCGACTTCGAACGGCGGCAACCCCGCAACAAACCGGCGGCGCTTCGCCTCCACTTCACCGGGCGCAAGCCGCGCCGCGCCTACCCGTTCGAGGATGGCCTCCTGCGCCGCCATGGCCGCCGCATAGCCCTTGGCCACCGCGCGGCCCACCTCGTCGAAGTCGAACGTACCGATGCCCGTCTCCGGCTCGATGATGAGCATGTCGTCGCACAGCGGAGTGAGGTTGGCCGGTTGCGTGATCATGGCCTCGAGTTGGGAGGCTGGATTCTGGGCGGCGAGCTCGAGGCCGCCTTTGGACACGTTGCAGCCGAGGATGACGTCCGGCGCGAACGCCTCGTAGAGCACGTCGCTTGGGAAGTTGTTGTACATCCCGCCGTCGAAAAGCAGGCGGCCGTCCACTTCGATGGGCTCGAGGAAGAATGGGAAGGTCATCGAGGCGCGGGTGGCGGTACCGAGGTCGCCCGCGGCGAAGGTGGTATCCTTTTTTGCCAAAACATCCGACGCCACGCACCGAAACGGAACGAAGAGCGCGTCGAAATCCCCTCCCGCCGCAGCCGAAGCCGGCGCCAAATCCTGCATCAGCGCCCAATCCGTGGGCAACCCATCGATCAAATGGTCCTGCGTCCACCCCGCCTCCGACGACCACCTCACCTCCACCACGGACGGATCCAGGTCCTGCCGCTTGAAGCCAAACGTCACCGGAAACTCCCCCGTTGACCGGCGCTTGAATCCCTCCGTATGGAGCAGCGAATCCATCTGCTCCGGCGACCACCCCGCCGCATAATACGCCCCCACCAATGCGCCCATGCTTGCTCCCGCCACCGCGTCCACCGGCACCCCCATCTCCTCCAACGCCATCAAAAAACCGACGTGCGCAGCACCCTTCGCCCCACCGCCGCTCAGCACCACCCCCACCCGCACCGGCGGCTGGCCTTGCACCAGCGCTGCGGTGAGCAGCAGCAGTAACCCCGTCCATGCGCGCCGAATCATGCCTCGAATTTAGGACGTTCCATCGGTTGTAACTTGCTCCGCATGCGAATTGTGAGTTTGGTTCCGAGTTGGTCGGAGTGGTTGGCGGATTTGGGCGTGCAGCCGGTGGGCGTGACCAAATTTTGCGTCCACCCTCCCGGGTTGAATCGCCCGGACCGGCGGATTGGCGGCACGAAAAACGTGCACGTGGAGCAGGTCGATGCGCTGGCGCCGGACTTGGTCATCGCGTGCAAGGAGGAAAACGTGCGGGAGCAGGTGGAGGCCCTTCGCGCCCCGGTGCTCGTGACCGACGCCCAAACCGTGGAGCAAGCTTGGGCCGAGATGCAGCGCATCGCTGAAGCGGTCGGGCGCCGGGCGGAAGGGAGCGACTGGGTGGACCGCATTCGCACGGCGTGGGGCGATGCGCAGCTGGTGCAGCACCGGGCGGCTTATGCGATTTGGAAGGAGCCGTGGATGGTGGCGGGCGGCGGCACCTACATCAGCGATGTGCTGCGGTGGTGGGGCGTGGAGAACGTGTTTGCGGGGCGGCCGCGGTATCCGGAGGTGACCGATTGGGGCGGCGCCGAGGTGGTCCTGTTGTCGAGCGAGCCCTTTCCGTTTTCACCCGCGCATGCCCTGGATTTGCAGGCGTCGGGACAGCCCGCGCTGGTGGTCAATGGGGAGGCGTTCAGTTGGTACGGATCGCGGATGCTGCATGCCGTGGAGGATTTGCGGGCGCTTTCAGGCCAAATCTCCTCCGCCCTGACACCCAAAACCTGACAACGTGTCGCAAATTCCGGGCGGTCGGCGGTGCGGCGGTGCGGAAATGGCAGGTTGTGTCAGATTTGGCCTGAGCGGCACAAAGGTTGAACAAGGGCATGCCAAATAGCCGGAAGGCATCAACCAAGTAAACGATACAACCCTATAGACATGAGCAAGATCATCGGAATCGACCTCGGAACGACGAACAGCTGCGTATCCGTAATGGAAGGCAACGAGCCCGTCGTCATCACCAACGCTGAAGGCAAGCGCACCACGCCTTCCATCATCGGATTCGCCGATGGCGGCGAACGCAAAGTAGGCGAACCGGCCAAGCGCCAGGCCATCACCAACCCCACCAAGACCGTCTACTCCATCAAGCGCTTCATGGGGTCCTCCTTCGACGAAGTCAGCAATGAAGTCGGGCGGGTACCTTATAAAGTGGTCAAAGGTGACAACAACACCCCACGGGTGGACATCGACGGCCGCCTCTACACCCCGCAGGAAATCAGCGCGATGGTCCTGCAGAAAATGAAGAAGACCGCTGAGGACTACCTCGGACAAGAAGTCAGTGCAGCCGTCATCACGGTGCCGGCTTACTTCAACGACGACCAACGGAAGGCCACCAAAGAAGCCGGTGAAATCGCTGGCCTCGAAGTGAAGCGCATCATCAACGAGCCCACCGCGGCAGCCCTCGCCTACGGACTCGATAAGAAGGCTACCGACCAAAAAATCGTGGTCTTCGACTTGGGTGGCGGTACGCACGACGTGAGCATCCTCGAACTCGGTGAAGGAGTCTTTGAAGTGTTGTCCACCGACGGAGACACCCACCTTGGAGGGGACGACTTCGACCAGCTCATCATCGATTGGCTCGTGGAGGAATTCAAGTCCGAAAACGGCGGATTGGACCTGTCGAAGGATCCGATGGCGCTGCAGCGCTTGAAGGAGGCGGCTGAAAAGGCGAAGATCGAGCTGTCCAGCACGACTTCTACCGAAATCAACTTGCCCTACATCATGCCGGTGGACGGGGTGCCGAAGCACTTGGTCCGTTCGCTGAGCCGGGCGAAGTTTGAGCAATTGGCCGACAGCTTGGTCAAGCGCACCATCGAGCCCTGTGCCTCTGCCTTGAAGGCCGCCGGACTGGACAAATCCGACATCGACGAGGTGATCTTGGTCGGCGGTTCGACGCGGATTCCCGCCGTTCAAGATGCGGTGAAGGCGTTCTTCGGCAAGGAACCTTCGAAGGGCGTGAACCCGGACGAGGTCGTGGCCATCGGTGCGGCGATCCAAGGCGGTGTCTTGACCGGTGAGGTCAAAGACGTGCTGTTGCTCGACGTGACCCCCCTCTCTTTGGGCATCGAAACCATGGGCGGCGTCATGACCAAGCTCATCGAGGCGAACACCACCATCCCCACGAAGAAGTCCGAAGTGTTCTCAACCGCGAGTGACAACCAGCCGAGCGTGGACATCAAAGTCCTCCAAGGCGAGCGCCCGATGGCGAAGGACAACAAAGAAATCGGCAACTTCCAGCTTTCCGACATCCCGGCTGCACCGCGCGGCGTGCCCCAAATCGAAGTCACCTTCGACATCGACGCCAACGGCATCATCCAGGTGTCAGCGAAGGACAAGGCCACGGGCAAGGAGCAGAAAATCAAGATCGAAGCGAACAGCAGCTTGACCGAGGAGGAAATCGCGCGCATGAAGGCCGAGGCGGAAGCCAACGCCGATGCCGACCAAGCGGAACGCGAGCGCGTCGACACCTTGAACCAAGCGGACGGCCTGATTTTCCAAGTCGAGAAGCAGCTCGGTGAGTTCGGTGACAAGATCCCAGCGGACAAGCGCGGCCCCATCGATACCGCCTTGGAAGATTTGAAGAAAGCCCACGGTGCGCAAGACGTGGAGGCCTGCAAGACCGGCATGGAAGCCTTGAACGCGGCCTTCCAGGCAGCGAGCCAAGAGATGTACGCCCAGGGCGAAGGCGAGGCGGCGAACGAAGCTCCCCAAGGCGATGCCACGGATGCTGAAGTGTCAGACATCGACTTCGAAGAAGTGAAGTAATTCGCGCTTCATAACGCAGGTGTGAAAGCCCCTCAACGCCATGTTGAGGGGCTTTTTTGTTTCCCCTTGCTCTATTGCGGGGTTTCTGCCGAAATTGCAGGTATGAGTACACGTCGGGCATTTTTGAAGCATGCAGGCAGTTTGGCCACGGGCTTGGGGTTGGGAACGGCGGGGTTTCAGCGCTGGATGGGCGCTTGGACGGCTTCGGCGGCTCCGGTTTCCTCCCTGGAGCTGGTGGGGAAGGCCCAGATGATTTCCACGTGGAATCACGGGATGCCGGCGAACGAGGAGGGCCTGGCTGTGGCGTTGCGGGGCGGATCGGCCTTGGACATGGTGGAAGCGGGCGCGCGGTTGGTGGAATCGGATGCTTCAGGCCAAAGCGTGGGCGTGGGCGGATTGCCCGACCGGGATGGCCACGTCACGTTGGACGCGTGCATCATGAACCACGCATTAGACGCGGGCAGCGTTTGCTTTGTCCAAAACATCGAACACCCCATCACTCTGGCCCGCCGGGTCATGGAGGACACGCCGCACGTCATGCTCGCCGGCGCGGGGGCCGAGCGTTACGCCGCCGCCATCGGCATGCCGCAACGCAACCTGCTGACGCCCGATTCAGAAGCGGCCTACGCCGCTTGGCGCGCCACCTCCGAGTACGCCCCGGTCATCAACATCGAAAACCACGACACCATCAGCCTCCTGGCCCGCGATGAGCAAGGCCGCTTGGCAGGCGCGTGCACAACGAGCGGCCTCGCTTACAAAATGCACGGGCGCGTGGGCGACAGCCCCATCATCGGCGCCGGCTTGTACGTCGACGGCGAAGTGGGTGCGGCCGCAGCGACCGGGCTCGGAGAAGCCGTGATGCGCACCCTCGGCTCCTTCCTTGTGGTGGAATTGATGCGCTCCGGCGCCTCGGCGCAAGCAGCGAGCGAAGAAGCCATCGGCCGCATCATGGAACGGATGGACACGGCAAACCTCCAAGTGGGCTACATCGCCCTCAGTGCTTCAGGCGAAACCGGTGGCCACGCCATCCACCCCCATTTCTCCTACGCCGTGCACCACCTTGAAGCAGGCCAAATTCAAGGGGCACTCGTGGAAAGCAGCCATGCCTAAGCCCCCCGTCACCACCTCCCCCTCCGTCGCCCTCATCCGGCTCACCCGCCCGTGGAACCTGCTGATGATTGCGGCTTCGATGTGGATCTTCGTGGAACGGCTCTTGGGTGCCTCGCTCGCGGGATGCGAATGGGCCGTGCTGTCGATGGTGGCCGCTGCAGGCGCCGGCAACGTCATCAACGACTACTTCGACTTGCGCGAAGACCGCATCAACAAACCCGAACGGACCTTGGTGGGGCGTGTAGTCAAGCGGCGCGTGGCCCTCGCTGCGCACCACGTCTTGTCGGGCATTGCCCTCGCATCGGCCGGATACGGGGCATGGCTGCTCGGCGCCCGTTGGCCGCTGGTATATATGGTCGTACTCGGCGGATCCCTCGCGGCGTACAGCCCGTTTTTCAAGCGGTTTTTCCTCCGAGGCAACCTCCTCATCGCCTTTGCGGTGGGGCAATTGCCGATTTGGGCAGGAGCGGTGGTGGGCGGTGCGGATGCGATGGTGTGGCGCGTGTTGTACGGGTATGCGGCGTTGTCGTTTTGGCTCACCCTCACGCGGGAGGTCACGAAGGATGTGCAAGACGCCTCGGGCGATGCCCGTTGGGGGTACGATACGCTGGCGGTGCGCTGGGGCCGCGATCGGACGGTGCAACTGTTGCATGCGTTGCTGGGCTCAGGGGCGCTGGGTTTGGGCGCTGCGGCGGTGTGGTGGTGGGGCCAAATCGGACCCGAAGCCGTGTGGTGTGCCGCCTTTTTGCTCCCTTATTTCGTCGGCTGGTCCACGTTGCGGAAGGGGGAAGTGGTGCGGTTGTCGGCCTGGCTGAAGCTGAGTTTGGCGGGCGGGTTGGTGGCCTTGGCGGCGGCTCCCCCTTTGGCCTAAAGTCGAGTTAATGTTCGCGTAACACAAAGGCGAAGAAGTGTTCACTTGAATCTCCGGGATAAGCGGCGTTGAGTGGTGAATTTTGCCGCAACAATTTCACACCATGAAGCGATTTGCTCTCCTTCTCTCGATTGCGCTTGCGGGCACAATCCAACTCCAGGCCCAGTCATGCGACTGCCCCCCTCTGGCCGATCGGACCACCGTCGTGGTGACGGACAACGGCGAAGGCACGGGGACCACAACATGGACCTGCGATAACGTTTACATGCTCGACGGGTTTGTTTTCGTTAATGATGGCCAAACATTGACCGTCGAGCCCGGAACCGTCGTCAAGGGCATGGCCGGATCGGGTGCAGACGCTGCTGCGCTGATTGTGGCGCGTGGCGCGCAAATCAATGCAGAAGGCACGGCCGACTGCCCCATCGTCTTCACCCACGAGGCGGACCCCATGGACGGCTCGGTGGCTTACAACCTGCGCGGCCAGTGGGGCGGCGTGCTCATCTTGGGCGATGCGCCAGTCAACCTCGCACTCGGCGAAGGCCAAGTCGAAGGCATTCCTTCCGACAATGACCGTTCGGCCTACGGCGGTGAAAACGCAGAGGACAACAGCGGAATTTTCCGCTATGTCAGCATCCGCCATGGCGGCACCACGCTCGCTGCTGCCAATGAAATCAACGGATTGACCCTCGCAGGTGTTGGGTCGGGCACCACCATCGACCACATCGAAGTCACGGCCAACGAAGACGACGGCGTCGAATTCTTCGGCGGAACGGTGCAGGTGAATTACATAGCGGTGGCCTTCGCAGGCGACGACAGCTTCGACTGGGATCAAGGTTTCTCCGGCGGTGGACACCACTGGTTTGCCATCAATGAACCCGGAGTCGGTGACCGCGGCGGCGAACTCGACGGCGATGACAGCCCGGACGTAACGCCCGACGGCACCCCTTTCGCCATCCCCACCGTTTCCAACCTCACCTTGATGGGCCAAGGCGCATCGGCGAACAAGCAGGGCTTGCTTTTCCGCGCCGGCACAGGCGGCCACGTGAGCGAGGCACTGATCGTGGGCTTCGGCGAAGGCATTGAATTGGAAGACTTGCAGAACCCCACCGACGCCTTCGACCAGTGGGTGGTCGGCAACTTGACCCTCGAAAACATCGGCATGGACGATGTCAACGAGGTGATCGATTACGACGGCGTCATGGATCCGGGCGGAGATTCCGGTGTGGACCAATATGCTGTGGAGCAGAACATGGGCATGATGGAGACGGGCATTGACAATGTTTGGAGCACCAACGCCAGCGGAACGGAATTCGTGGACGGCTTCAACCCCGTTCCCAACAGCAACGCCTCGGTCTTCAGCCAGTTCGGCTACATGGGCGCGTTTGACCCCTACGATGAAGCCAACGGCAACTGGCTCGCAGGCTGGAGCTACCTCGACGCTTCGGGCGCCCTGCAGCCGGTCTTCCAAGAACCGTTGCTGTGCGATTGCCCGCCCATCGGCGCGCGGGAAGAGATCGTGGTCACGGACAACGGCTCAGGCACGGGTACCACTACGTGGACGTGCGACAAGACCTACTTGTTGGATGGCTTCGTGTTCGTGGGTGAAGGCCAAACCTTGACCATCGAGCCCGGCACCATCGTCAAGGGCATGGAAGGTTCCGGCGCAGACGCCGCTGCCTTGATCGTAACCCGTGGCGCTCAAATCGACGCAGAGGGCACCGCAGATTGCCCCATCACCTTCACGTATGAGGCGGATCCCCTCGATGGCAGTGTTCCTTTTGGCACGAGCGGCCAATGGGGCGGCCTCATCATTTGCGGAAGCGCCCCCAACAACCTGCCCACCGGGGAAGGCCAAGTGGAAGGCATCCCATCGGACAACGCCCAAAGCGTTTACGGCGGTGAAGACGCCACCGACAACAGCGGCATCCTGCGCTACGTGAGCATCCGCCACGGCGGTACGCAACTTGCAGCGGCCAACGAAATCAACGGCCTGACCTTGGCTTC
This sequence comes from uncultured Flavobacteriales bacterium, assembly GCA_965657495.1. Lineage (GTDB taxonomy): Bacteria > Bacteroidota > Bacteroidia > Flavobacteriales_D > Sanyastnellaceae > JALQTD01. Next base: position 2,012 of record CBFHPD010000165.1, on the reverse strand, counting down.
TGTGGGATCGGGCACCGTCATCGACCACGTGGAAGTGGTGGCGAACGAAGATGACGGCGTGGAGCTTTTCGGTGGTACGGTGAACATCAGCCACATCGCGGTGCTCTTTGCAGGCGACGATTCGTTCGACTACGACCAAGGCTGGTCCGGAAACGGACAGTTCCTTTTCGCCGTGCAACACCCGGAAGTGGGCGACCGCGCCGGTGAGTTCGACGGAGACGACAGCCCGAGTGTCACCCCCGACGGCCTCCCCTACGCCGATCCACAATTGTACAACGTCACCGTCATCGGGCGCGGTGCAGGTGCCGGTACCATCGGCCTGCTCTTCCGCGCGGGCTCTGCGGGCGATTTGAGCAATTCCCTCATCACGGACTTCAACCGCGGCATCGAGTTGGAGGATGTGCAGGAGCCGTTGGACGCCTTTGACCACTGGGCGAACGGGGATTTGTCCTTGAGCCACATCGGCTTCATGGGCGTGAATGCGGTGCTCCACTACGATGGTGCTGCGACGGATGGCCAAACCCAATTGGACGCCTACGCTGCAGCCAACAACCTCGCCATGCTCGATGCAGGCATCGACCACGACTACGCGTTCGACGCGACGGGAACATTTGTGGAGAACACCCTGATGGTGAACCCCATGTTCGACGTCAGTGTCGGGGCCGACAACTTGCCGATGGATGCGTGGTTCGTGGCTGCCGACTACCGTGGTGCCTTCGAGCCGTGTGGCACCAACTGGCTCGACCAAGCGTGGAGCTACACGCACCAAGTGGGCCTGTTGGCTCCCTCTTGCACGTGGCCCGGTTGCACGAACGAGGCGGCTTGCAACTACGACGAAACCGCTACCGTGGACGACGGCAGCTGTGTCGTGTTGGCGAGCGGTGCGTTGACGGGCAACCTCGAAGTCCAGCCCGGGGCGGTGGAGAATTACAGCTACGAACCGGTGTTGGGCGACTTGGTTTGGACCGTTGACAACGGAACGGCTTCGGCTACGGATTTGGCCAACTTCGACATCACGTGGAACGATCCGTTCGACGGCGGCGTCATCACCTTGACGGAAAGCGATACCACGGGCTGCACGAACACCACGACATGGACCATTCTCAATGTCAGCATTGAGGGCATCGACGGGCCTGCTGCCAGCATCTTCCCGAACCCGGCGAGCGATGCGTTGAACATCTACCAAGCCGCACGCCACTTCCGGATGGCCGAACTCCGCGATGTGACCGGCCGGTTGGTTCAGACCGCCGCTTTGAACGGAGGCAACAACACGATGTGGGTGGGCGAACTGCCCGCCGGATCGTACTTCCTGACGGTTTGGCCCGTGGCGGGCGATACGCCGGTGACCCAAAAGGTGTTGATCCACTGATCGCATCGCTTACGCGCATGGAAGGGCGGCCTCGACGGGCCGCCCTTTTTTGTGCTTTGCAATTCGGTAAGGCAGTGCCAACCCTTTCTTAGCCTCCTTCACATTGGCTTCATGTTGGGCTCCTTAAATGTTAAATCCGCCTTCACACGAACATCCGACTGCCTTCACGCCCTTACTCGGCAAACCCGTGAATTTTGGCGATGAATAAACCTTATCCCAAAATCAACACCATGAAGAACTTCCTCTTCGCCGCTTTCGCATTGCTCGTCAGCGGACTCCAAATCGCTTCTGCCCAGTGCGACTGCCCGCCACTGGACGAGCGTCCGGAGGTCATCATTTCCGATGCCGGCGCTGGCACCGGGAACACCACTTGGACCTGCGACAACACCTACCTCCTCGACGGCTACGTCTTCGTCAACGACGGTCAGGCCCTCACCATCGAGCCCGGAACCGTCATCAAAGGCATGGCCGGTGCAGGGGCCGACGCAGCGGCCCTCATCGTGGCACGCGGAGGACAGATTTTCGCAGAAGGCACCGCCGACTGCCCCATCACCTTCACGCACCAAGCCGACCCGCTCGACGGATCCGTCGCCTACGACCTCGCAGGCCAGTGGGGTGGTGTCATCATCCTCGGTGCGGCTCC
>CBFHPD010000164.1:0-38265 GCA_965657495.1 uncultured Flavobacteriales bacterium | reverse complement strand
CCCTGCTCCTCCGCCCCCCCGGCACAGCCGCCTACACCCCCCTGACCACACTCCCCGGCTCCCCCCACTGTTGGTCCATCCAAGCCTGGTACACCGCCAGCAACACCCAAAACTTCAGCTTCCACCTGCACCCCGACGCCACCTTCGTACCCGACACGCTCCCCCCGCGCATCACGGCCACCACCTGGCTCAACGACACCCTCTTGCGCGTGGCCCTCGACGAACCGGTCGCCCAGCTCCCCCAGGCCTTCCTCGCCCCAAGCACCGGCCTGCTGTGCGCCTTCCCTACCCCATCGGCCCCAACGGTCCTCCACTGCCTCGCACCCGCCCCACCCGCCACCGGCCTCCCCCTCCCGCTGCTTCTCCAAGGACTGTGCGACACCACCGGCAACTGTACCAACCGCACGGTCCCCGTCCCCTACCTGCCCCCACACGGCCCCCAACCCGGGGACGTCGCCATCACCGAAATCATGGCCGATCCCACCCCAAGCCTTGGACTTCCCGAAATCGAGTGGATCGAGTGGACCAACACCAGCGATCGCATCATCGACGTCCGGCATTTGATGCTGCAAGACGCGAGCGATTTGTCCGCTGTGGAGCCCTTGCCTCCGTGGGACGGGCGGCTTGACCCGGGCGTTTCTTGCGTGCTGTCCCCTGCGGCTACTCCCGTCGCGCCCGGCGTGCCGCAAGCCCAGCTGCCGCACATCAGTTCCTTCACCGATGCCGGCGAACGCCTCACCATCCAGCGCACGGACGGGACGGTGATTGATGACATCGCATACGACCGAAGTTGGTGGCAAGGCGCACCCGGTGGCACCTCCGCCGAGCTGCGGCACACCGGCGCTTGCGGACTCCCGAGCCACTGGGGCCCGGGGCAGCCCGCTTCACCGGGGGCCAGCACGGCTCAGCCCGCTCCCGCGGAACATTGGGCCATCGCATCCTTCCATCCCTTCCACGCGTCCGGCGGCGAAGTGGCCTTCTCGTGCGAATTGGACCCTTTGGTGAGTGGGAGTTTGCAGTGGAAAAATGGCGGGGTGCCGCTGGTTCCCGCCGCCCCCAACCGCGCGTCATGGACCGGCACCCTGCCGCAAGGTCCGGCGCAGGATTGGACCTTATCCGGGCTGCGCCCTTGCTTGCTGCGCTGGCAGGACCACACACCGTTGCTCCACCGGGACGCCATCGGATCCTTCCCCCAGCGCGGGGATGCCGCTGTGACGGAAATCGCCGTGCGTTCGCCGAGCGGCTGGCCCGGCCTGCCCCCCTTCGTGGAATGGACCAACATCAGCAACAAAACACTGGAAATTAGCGGTGTAACCCTCAACGACTTCCCCGCTCAAGGGCGTCACCTCGGCCCGGGCGCCAGCACCATGGTCCCCTTGGATTTGCCCAACGAGGCCGGCACCATCACCCTGGCCGCCGGTGACGGAACCGTGCTCGAGGCGTTCGACTATTCGAGCTGTTGGCAACCGGATCGGCAGGCCGCCGACGAGGGCATTTCGTGGGTGCGGCGGGACCCCTACGGACCCGCGGGGGATGCCCGGAATTGGTCGGGTAGCTCGGATCCGCTCGGGTGTTCCCCCGGCCAGCTGGAGCCGCACATTCCCTGGGTGGACACGGTCGCGCCCACGCTCTTGGCATGGGTGGAACACGAAGGCCAAATCCACGCACGCTTCTCCGAACCCGTCACCGCCACCGGCATCCCCGGCGACCGCAACGGCCTCCTTTGGCACTTTCCGTCCGGCGACACCGCGTCGGTCACTTGCCGCGATTTCTCCGGAAACGAACGCACGTTCAGCCCCTCCATTCCGTCCCCTTCCGACATCACCTGGCGGCTGAATGAAGTCGGTGCTTGGATGGACTCGAGCGATGAGCCGTTCCTCGAGACCGTGGCCGCAGGGAGCGGTTGGGCCAGCACCGCAGACTTGGTTTGGACCACCGAAGCGGAGCCGCTCCCGTTCGATTGGGAACCGGTCACCGCCGGCGCGTGGCGGGTTCCCGCCGGCATCGAAATCGCCTGGGCCCGTTGTCCGGAACGGCTCGAAACGGTGCGTGCCCTCCCCACCGATTTGCCCTCGCTTTACGGAGACCGCACGATTCAGCTGGGCCGCGTTGACGGCGGCACCCGCGTGCTCCTCGACTCCATGCGGTCCGACCGGGACCGCTTCGACCCCCAACGCGTTCGCTCGCCCAGCACCAGTTGGGAGCGATTCCATGCCGCACCCGGAGCTTGGGCTGCCTGCTTGTCCGGCACCACCCCGGGCGCCCCCAATTCACAATCCAATGCCGCCCCGGCACAACCGAGGCGCCTCCACATCGCACCGGGCACCTGCGTGCCGGGCACTTCCGGATGGGGACAGATCGCCGTCCGCTGGCGCGAAACCACCGCCGGTGACCTCACAGAGTTAGGAATCTTGGACGAGCAAGGCCAACCTGTACGCGAGCTGCTGCGCCCGGGGGACGGGGTGCCCGTGGCCGGCGGCGTAGGGACTTGGTTTTGGGACGGAAGAAGCGAACACGGTGTGGCTGTCGCGCCGGGGATGTACTGGGTGGTGGCGCACGGAGCCGACGGAAAAGTCCTGGAAGCCGAGGTGGTCGTGGTGGCGCCTGCTGCAGAATGACGAACTTTGCCGCATGTTCGAAGGCACCCCCCTGCCCCTCGCCCCTTGGGAATTGTTGTACCCCGGATTGGCCGGGGTGCTCTTGGTGGTGGGCGTGTTGGCTGTTTTGCGGATGGTGCATCCCGGTGAATGGCAGCTCACCTGGAGCGGCTTGATCAACCCGCGGGCCATGTGGTTTGGGCGGCACGTAGAAGGAGGGAGTACGATGGGCATTTTCATGAGCCACCTCCTGGGGGTACTGGGATGGGGGCTGCTCGGATGGGTGGCGTCCATGGGGTCCAGCCGGGGTCCGTGGATGACGGAGCTGCCTTTCGCATGGGATGGCGTACCGGGCAACGGTTGGCAGGGTGGCCTGGTGGGGCTTGCGGTCGGGCTGGGGTTGATTCCGTTGCGCAGCGCCGCCCGGCACTTAGGGGGATGGATGGTGGAATCGCGTGAAATGTCTTGGCAACATGCCGAAACGGATCGCCTGCTTCGGAATGCGCTGACGGTGGTGTTGGTGGTGGAGGTTTTGGTCGTTGCGGTGCGGAGTCGGTTGGACAGTGAGGTCCTCGCAGCACGTGACATGTATTGGACGACGTTCGTTTTTTTCGTGGCCTGGCGCGGGATTCGCTTGCTGCAAATGGTGCGGTTGAACGGACTTTCAATTGGTTGGGGATTTGCGTACCTTTGCACCCTCGAACTCGTCCCGACTTGGGTGCTGCTCTCGGCGCTGCTCGAAGGGTGAGGGAGGGCATTGAACGACCACCTTTCTATGGCAAAAAAGATCAAGACCATCCTGATCTCACAGCCCAAGCCGACCACGGAGAAGTCTCCGTATTTCGATTTGGCTGAACGTCAGAAACTGACCATCGACTTCCGCCCGTTCATTCACGTGGAAGGCATTGATGCGCAAGAATTCCGCCAACAGCGCGTGGACTTGGCCGCTCACACCGCGGTCATTTTGACCTCGCGCAACGCTGCGGACCACTACTTCCGGCTCGCCGAAGAGCTTCGCTTCGAAGTTCCCGACACCATGAAGTACTTCTGCATCAGCGAGTCCACTGCGTACTATTTGCAGAAGTACGTGACCTACCGGAAGCGCCGGATTTTCCACGGCAAGCAACGGTTCCAGGACATGGTCGACAGCTTGAAGAAGCACAAGAAGGAGAAGTTTTTGTTGCCCTGCAGCGATTTACTCAAGCCGTCCATCCCTGAAATCCTGGACGACATCAAGCTCGACTACTCGAAGGCTGTGATGTACCGAACGGTGTGCAGCGACTTGAGCGACTTGAGCGACGTGAAGTACGACATGCTCGTGTTTTACAGCCCCAGTGGCATCGAGAGCCTGTTCAAAAACTTCCCGGATTTTGAGCAAGGCGATACCCGCATTGCCACCTTTGGCACCACTACAGCAGCCGCCGCGAAAAAGGCGAACCTGCGCGTGGACATCCCGGCGCCGCTCCCGTCTGCGCCGTCGATGACGATGGCCATCGAGCACTACATCAACGAGAAATAACCCCGTGGGAGCACGGCCCCTGGGGTTTCCCCTTGCCCAACGCCTCAAATCCCGCACCCTCATCGGCCGGGCATTCGAGGGCGGGGACGTGGTCAAATCGTTCCCGTTCATCACCCGGTGCGTCCGCATCCCCCTGCCGCAAGCCGTGCCGACCCAGCTCATGGTCAGCGTGCCCAAGCGGGCCTTCAAGCGCGCGGTCGATCGGAACCGAATCAAGCGGCTCGTGCGCGAGGCGTGGCGGCTCGAACGTGCCGCGTTTGAAACCGAAGTGGCCGGAAGGGGCGAACAATGGGCAATCGTGCTCATCTTTGTAGGGAAGGAGATGCCCGATTGGCCCTTGTGCCAAACCGCCATGCGCAAACTGATTCGCCGACTCAGCGCGCACACCGCGGCCCGGGCCTCCGATGACAAACCCGAAGAGCATGCATGACGGAAAACAACGGAAGGGGCTGAAGCACATCGGAATCGTCCTCGCGCTAGCGGGTGCGGGTTGGGCGTTTACCCCCATGGTGCGGGAGAACTACTTTGAAATCTCGAAGCAACTCGAGATCCTCAACGCCCTGTTCCGTGAGCTCAACATCCACTACGTCGATGAGATCCAACCGGGGGCCATCATGGAAACCGGCATCGAGGCGATGGTGGAGAGCTTGGACCCCTACACGGTGTATTACCCCGAGTCGCGGGTGGAGGACCTGCGGTTCATGACCACGGGCGAGTACGGCGGCGTGGGGGCGACGATTTACGAGCTGCACGGCGCATTGACCGTCACGGAATTGCTGCCGGGGTTTCCAGCGGAGCGCGGGGGATTGAAGGTGGGGGACGTCATCACCCACGTGGACGGGCGGGACATCCGCGGGTTGGATGAAGGGACCGCGCTCGACTTGCTCGACGGGGCGACGGGTTCGACGCTGGACTTGCAGGTGGAGCGATGGGGCACGGAGGAACCGTTGGATTTCGCTTTTGTGCGGGAGAAAATCGAAGTGCCTGCGGTGCCGTATTCGGGGCTCGTGGGGGACAGCATCGGCTACATCGCCTTCTCGCGGTTCACACGCGGGAGTGCGGCAGAAGTGCGTTTGGCGTACAAGGCGCTCAAAGATTCGTTGGACATCGGGGCGGTGGTGCTGGACTTGCGGGGGAACGGTGGCGGGCTCGTGCACGAGGCGATTGCTTTGGCCAACCTGTTCATTGAGAAGGACATGACCGTGGCGACCACGCATGCGAAGGACCCGAGCCGCGACCAACATTACAAGACGATGGGCCCGGCCTTTGCCGGAGACATTCCGCTCGCGGTGCTCATCGACGGCGAATCGGCCTCGGCGAGTGAAATCGTGGCGGGGACCTTCCAGGACTACGATCGCGGGGTGGTCATCGGGCAGCAAAGCTTCGGGAAGGGATTGGTGCAACAGACGAAAGATTTGGCCTATGGCACCCGGCTGAAAGTGACCGTTTCCAAGTATTACACCCCCAGCGGACGGTGCATTCAGCGCTACGACTACGGCGCCGGTGGAAGCACGATTGCGGACTCGCTCATCAAGACCTTCACGACCCAAAACGGGCGGTTGGTGCGCGATGGCGTGGGCATTGAACCCGACGTGGAAGTGCCCGTCGCGTACATGAGCTACGTGCACGAGGGGATGCTCGAGGCCGGCGTGATCTTCGACTTCGGAACGCGTTGGGCGGCCGAGCACGACACGCTGATCTTGGACGGGTGGTCGCTGAGCGAGGAAGACTGGGAGGCCTTTGTGGCGTTTGCGGTGGAGCAGCCGGTGCCGTACGCCGCGCGGTCGCTTGAGGTGTTTGAGCGGTTGGAACAGGAGGCGCGGGAGGAACAGTTTTTTGAGGTGGATTCGGCGGCGTTTTTGGCGTTGGAGGCGGTGTTGAAGGCGGATGTGCGGCGGGATTTGGCCCGTTTCCGCGCGGAGATCCAGGAGAGCATCGAGCACGAACTGGTGATGCGGATGCACCCGCTCGACCGGTACATCGCCTGGACGCAAGCCACGGACAAGGAACTGCTGAAGGCCGTGGAATTGCTTGAAAACCAATCTTATCGAGCGTTGCTCGCGGGCCCGCAGGACTGATGCAAAAGGCGTGGGTCGACCGGCTGTACGCGGCGGGCATCGGGGTCACGCTCGTGGCGATGCCGTTTTCGACGTGGCTCATGTCGCAGGGGGCCTTCCTGTGCATTTTAGCGTGGGCGGCGGATCGGGCGGTGAACGGGCCGCTGCTGCGTGGGCCGGGGCGCGGGTGGCATTTTCATCGCGTGCAGGCGCCGCTTTGGGCGGTGTTGGCGCTTTGGGGATGGCATGCGCTCGGCCTGCTGTGGACGGAAGATGCGGCCGAGGGGTGGAACGTGCTGCGCATCAAGGCACCCCTGCTGGCGTTTCCGCTCATCCTCATCACGGGGCGGTGGAACCGGGAGCGCGTGATGGCGTGGGTGCCGAAGGTTTGGGCCTTCGCGCTGGTAGCGGGGTGCGTCGCCGTGCTGGGGCAAGGGCTGCTTCGGGAAGGACCGCTCGCGCCGCGGGATTGGTCGCCGTTCGTTTCGCACATCCGATTGAGCTTGTTCATCGCCTTCGGCACGGCGTGGTGGTGGGCCAAATGGTTGCAGCGCACCGCCCGGTTGCCCGTGCCGCTTGCCTTGACGGTCCTCGGCGGGGCTGTGATTTGGAAGACCGCCACGTTGACAGGCGCCTTGTTGCTGCCTGCGGTCGCGGTGCTGCTGGCGGCGACGGTGGGACTCGACCGGATCGGGGTGCCGCGGAAATGGGCGCGCCGTGGAGCACTCGGGGCGGTGGGCGCCGCGGTGATCGCTGTGCTGTGGGCGGCGTGGGCGCTCCGGCCGGTGCGGCCCGACCTGGCCAGCCTGCCCGAGCGGTCGGAGGCGGGAACGCATTACTTTCACGACCCGGAGCGCACCTTGCGGGAGGGAGATGAATTCGTTTGGACGCGGTTGGCGGAGCGGGAGATGCGGCCGGTTTGGAACCGGCGGAGCGCGGTGGATTTCGACGGGCTGGATGGCCGGAATCAGGAGCTCAAGATGACCTTGATCCGGCACCTGACCTCGCTGCAGCTGCCCAAGGACTCGGTGGGCGTGGAGGCGTTGAGCGCGGACCAAATCGCGCACATCGAACGCGGCATTCCCACCGCTTTTGAGCTCAACCACTCCGGCCTCAGGCGCCGGTGGGACGTGCTGCGCTTCGAAGTGCTGAACGCTTGGGATGGGGGGAATCCGTCGGGGCACAGCGTGGTGCAGCGCCTGCATTTTCTGCGGGCCGCGCGGTGGATCGCGCAGGGGGCGCCGGTTTGGGGTGTGGGGACCGGGGACCTGAACCGGTCGTTTGCGGAGGCGTATGATGCGTTGGAGTCGCCGCTTCAGCCGGCCTTCCGGCTGCGGGCGCACAACCAATACGTGTCGTTTTTCTTGGCGGGCGGGCCGTTGGCCTTTTTGTTGTGGGTGGCCGTGTTGGTGCTGAGTGCACGGGGCGTGCCCGTCCGGGACCGGGTGGCGGTTTCGTTGTTCTTGGCGGTACTGGCGTTGTCTTGCCTGACTGAGGACACCTTGGAGTCCCAGGCGGGCGTGACATTTGCCGGGCTATTCCTGGGGTTGTTCGGCCGCCGCGGCGGCGAGGACGGTGGCGACCGGGATGTCGAGCCCGCCGTCAGCGGCTAAGCCCGGCGCGGTCAGGACCTCGACCCGGGGACCGATGGGGCGCCACCGTTGGGGCCACACGGGTGCATCCTCTCCAAACAGTCCTACTACCCGGACTCCCAAAGCCGCCGCAAGGTGCAGCGGTCCGGTGCTCGCGGCCACCACGACGTCCGCTTGTGCCAACAGGGCCAGGAGTTCCTCGAGGGTGCACCTGCCGGTGGCATCCACGTGCGGCGCGCCACCGAGGAGGGACCAGAAGGGGGCGAGGGCTTGGCCTTCGGCGGCGGTGCCGGTGATGAGGACGCGGTGGGTTTGGCCCAACCCCTCGACCAGTGTCGCATAACGCGGCCACGACCAATTGTTCGCGCTCCCGTGCGACCCCGGGTGCACCACTGCCACCGGTCGCCCATCCGAAGCGAGGAGGCCCGACGGCACCGGAACCGCGGGCGGCTCGATGCGCACAAACGGCTGCAATGCGTCCGGAGCATCCGCAGGCAACCGCCGGCCCGGCTGGGCCATCCCCGGCACCAACCGCACCGGCTCCAGCAACCGCAACCCGTGCCACGCCTCGTGGTGCCCCGAATGCTTCCGCCCTTCCCAAACCCGGTGCGTCATCGCCCCCACCATGTGCCACCGGCGCCCCGTCCCCACCCGCACCGGCACCCGCCCCCGCAACGCCGCCACCACCTCCCGGTCCGGAAACGCAAACACCACCGCATCATACCCCGCCGCCGCCTCCACCCAACCGGCCGCCCCCTTCACCACCACCCCGTCCACATCCGGACAAGCCCTCGCCACCGCCGCAGCATAGCCCGCCACGCACATCCCCACCTCCACCCCCGGCGCCTCCCGCTTCAACCACCCCGCCATCCCCACCGACACCACCACATCCCCCCGCCCGTCCGTCCGCACCAGCAGCACCCGCGCCACCCGCCCCTCCGGCAACAACCGCACCGCCCGCCCCCGATTGCGCGCCTTCCGGTACTTCTCCCATGTCGCATAGGCACTCCACCGCGCAATCTCCCAACCGGCCTTCCCATCCCGCCATCCGCCGCGGAGCACCCAGTTCTTGCACCACTGAAACGCCGCCTTCCCGGCAATGGCAGCCCACGGCAACACCCGGGCAGCCGGTGCAGCGATGTCCGAGAAATACGCGATTTGGTCCACATGATCCTGCGTGGTGTAGTAGGAATAGTGCAGCAAATCCCCCTGCAAGCGGTCCACGCGGCCCGCCACCTCGAGGCGATCGTGCGGATTCACCCCCGCCCACGTGCCTGCACCCGCGCGCCACAACCGGATCTTCCGGTCGGGATACCACCCCGAATGCCGCACCCAGCTCCCGCAGTAATTCGTCAACCGGTTCACCGCATATCCCGCCGCCTGCGATGCGCCCCCCGCCCGCCAAGTCAACAGCGAAGCGGCCAACTCCTCCGACAGCGCCTCGTCCGCGTCCAAGCTCAAAATCCACTCGCCGCGCGCCTGGGCTTGGGCCCAATTTTTCTGCTCGATGTGGCCCTCGAAGGCATGGTGCAAGACCCGGGCGCCCGCCGCTTCTGCCAGCGCCACCGTGTCGTCCTGTGAACCGCTGTCCACCACCAACACCTCATCGACCACCTCGCCCAAGCGCAAAGATGTCAAGCACCGCGGCAAATTGTGCGCCTCGTTGTAGGCGATGACGACCGCTGAAATCAACGGGGAACCCGATTCGACCGAACGCATGGCTACGAAGGTACACCTTGCGGTTGCACCCGGTGGCTGAAGGCGCTAATTTCGCAGCATGAATGTACTGCTCATAGGAAGCGGCGGGCGCGAACACGCCTTGGCTTGGAAGTTGTCCCAAAGTTCACTCCTCACGGCCTTGCACGTGGCCCCCGGCAACGCGGGCACGAGCGGACTGGGCGTGCAGGCGGACCTCGATCCCATGGACTTCGCGGCGGTGGAGCGGTACGTGAAGCGGCACAACATCGACCAGGTCGTGGTGGGGCCGGAAGCGCCGCTCGTGGCGGGGCTCGCCGACTTTTTGCTCGATTCGGACAAGGTGGAGGTGCAAGTGGTGGGGCCGCGGGCGGCCGGCGCCGAACTCGAAGGGAGCAAGGACTTTGCCAAGCAGTTCATGAAGCGGCACAACATTCCCACCGCGCGGTACGGCAGCTTCACCGGAGCGCAGTTGGAGGAGGCCATTGCGTTTTTGGATGAATTCCAACCGCCGTATGTGCTCAAGGCAGATGGACTCGCAGCCGGCAAGGGGGTCATCATCACCGCCTCGCGCAAGGAGGCCGAGGACACGCTGCGCGACATGTTGAGCGGCAGTTCCTTCGGCGACGCGGGCCGGCGGGTGGTCATTGAAGAGTTCCTCGACGGCATCGAAGTGAGCATGTTTTGCGTCACCGATGGCCACCACTTCAAGATGCTGCCTTCGGCCAAAGATTACAAGCGCGTAGGCGAAGGGGACCAGGGTCCCAACACCGGGGGCATGGGCGCGGTTTCACCCGTGCCGTTTGTGACCCCAGAGTTCCAGGAGAAGGCGCTGAACCAAATCGTGATCCCAACCATCAAAGGGCTCGAAAAAGACGGCATCCCCTATTGCGGCTTTGTCTTCTTCGGGCTCATCAAAGTGGGCGGCGACCCCTTCGTCATCGAATACAACTGCCGGTTGGGCGACCCGGAAACCGAAGTCATCTTGCCGCGGGTAAAGAGTGATTTGCTCCACCTGTTCGACAGCCTGTGCACGGGGATGTTGACCGAAGTGGACATGGCCATCGATCCGCGGGCGGCCAGCACGGTCATCGTGGCGTCCGGCGGCTACCCCGGGGCGTACGAGAAAGGCCTGGAAATCGAGGGATTGGACGCGGTGAACGGCATCGACGGCGTGGTGTTCCATGCGGGCACGAAAGAATCCCGGCGGAAGGTCTACACGGCTGGCGGGCGGGTCATGGCGATGACAGGGTTTGGGATGGACCTGGAAAGCGCGTTGAAAAACAGCTATCAATTGGCGGCACGCGTCGGGTTTGAAGGCAGCTTTTTCCGAAAGGACATCGGAGCAGACGTCCTCGAAGCGGCCCATTGATTCCGAGCCCCCCGGACATCCCCGACAACCCCGCACCTACCGGAAACAAAAAACGCCGCTCCCTCGGTGGGACGGCGTTTTCAATATGGTTTGAAGCGGCGAATCAAACGATGGTTCCGTCGCGCTTGGCCTTCTCCGTGTATTTCTTTTGCATGCGCAACCAGAACGCCAGCCCCACAAAGCCGAGCAAAACCACGGCCGTGTTCATGGGCGATGCAATCGGCACCAAAACGTTTTCGAAGGTCCATTCAATGAACTTGGCGACCGGAGTGAGGATTTCTTGCGTGTTCATGCTGCGTAAATTCGCCCCAAAAATACAACTTCTGTGCTAACCCTCCTCCGCTCGAATCAACCAATTGCCTGGCTGGTGGTTCCGGTGACCGTGCTCGCCTTGATGGGCTTGGCGTGGAGCCGGGGGGATGCGCCGTGGATTTGGGGGCTGGGCGCCTTGGCCACCGCGCTGGCTGCGCACGGAGTGTATCGGTCGCACGATAACGTGAATCAGGCTGATCCGCGGCTGGCTTGGCTCGTGGTGATGTTGTTGTTTGTGGTGCGGGGGTTTGAGGGCGAGGCGACGGTGGAGGCGGATGTGCGGTCGTGGGTGGCCCTGCTCATCGGGCTGGGCAGCATGTGGTGGATCCTCGGGGTGCACCGCCAGCCGCGGGTGAGCGCGCTGGCGTTCCGAGCGGGTGCGCTGGCCGGGTTGGCGTGGGTGGTGGAGCCGGCGATGATCGGCCTTGTTTTGGGCCTCCTCCTTGTCCAGGCCAAATCCCGCACGCCCGCCTTCCGCGAATGGGCCCTGCTCCTCCTCGGCCTCGCCTGGCTCCCCGGCCTCGCCACGGTCCTCACCTGGACGGGACTGGAACTCCCCACCGCCGTCCGCCTGCCCTGGCCGCCATTCTCCCCCCTTCACCTCAGCTGGTCGCTCCTCGCAGGCGCCCTCGTCCTCGCCGGCTGGGGCGCCCTCTTCAGCGACTCCCGCAACGCCGGCATCCGCCGCAAGGCCACCCGCACGAACCTCACCCTGCTCCTGCCCCTGGTCGCCGGCGTCGCCCTCGCCCAAACCGGCCCCACCCCCCACGCCCTGCGGCTGACGGCCCTCCTCACCGCCTTCGCCTGGAGCGCCCTTCCGGCCCCGCGCCGCGCCGCCCTGTGGTTCCTGGCCCTGGCCACCGCCCTCGCCGGCGTCGCCCTCACCGCGTGGGGGTAACCTGTGGGAAACTCATGGCGCCACCTGCACGAAAATTCCCGAACTTCGCCCCATGAAATTCGGCGTTGTCACGTTCCCTGGCTCGAACTGCGACATGGACATGGTCCATGCCCTCCGAGAAGACACTGGCTTTGAAGTGGTGCAACTTTGGCACAAAGACCGCGACCTGCAAGGGGTCGACACGGTCGTGCTGCCCGGCGGCTTCAGCTACGGGGACTACCTGCGCAGCGGCGCCATCGCGCGTTTTTCGCCCATCATGGCGAGCGTCGTGGAACACGCAGAGCGCGGGGGCCGCGTCTTCGGCGTGTGCAACGGGTTCCAAATCTTGTGTGAAGCCGGCCTCCTGCCCGGCGCCCTCCTCCACAACGCCTCCCGTAAATTCATCGCCCGCGACCAGCACATCGTGCCCGTTTCGCGCACGGCGCCCTTGACGGCCGAACTCGACCCTACGGTGGCACGGCGCATCCCCATCGCCCACGGAGAAGGCAACTACTTCATCGACCCAGATGGACTCAAGGCCCTCGAAGACGGGGACCAAATCCTGTTCCGCTACGCCGACGAAGACGGCTCCACCAAGCCGTGGGCGAACCCCAACGGTTCCCTCAACAACATCGCGGGCGTGGCGAACCGGGGCATGAACGTCTTCGGCATGATGCCGCACCCTGAGCGCGCCGCCAATGCGGACCTCGGCAACACCGACGGGCGCGACATCCTCCTCGGATTGGCGGCGGCGGTGATGGCCTAACGGCTTGGGCGGGCAAGATTTGGCCCGAGGGCAATGCCATGAACCTTTCAACGTTTAGCTTTGTTGAATACCGGGCAATGACCCCCACTGAATTCCCATGACAACGTACGCCGCCGGCCCCCTCCTCTCGCGCATCCATGAACCCGCGGATTTGCGCAAGCATTACAAGCCCGAAGACCTTCCTGAAATCGCGAACGAACTGCGCGAATTCATCGTGGACGTCGTCTCTGAAAAGGGCGGACACTTCGGCGCGAGCCTCGGCGTGGTCGAGCTCACCGTAGCGCTTCATTATGTGTACAACACGCCGGATGACCAAATCGTGTGGGACGTGGGGCACCAGGCCTACGGCCACAAGATCTTGACCGGTCGGCGGGAGCGGTTCCACACGAACCGTCAGTACAAGGGGCTCTCCGGGTTCCCCAAGCGGAGTGAGAGCCCTTATGACACGTTTGGCGTGGGGCACAGCAGCACAAGCATCTCGGCAGCGTTGGGCATGGCGGTGGGAAGCCGGCTGGAGGGAAACCGGGACCGGCAACACGTCGCGGTGATCGGAGATGGGGCGATGACTGCGGGTTTGGCCTTTGAAGGCTTGAATCACGGCGGCGTCGAAGACACCAACCTGCTGGTCATCCTCAACGACAACTGCATGAGCATCGACCCCAACGTGGGTGCGCTCAAAGAATACCTGACGGACGTCACCACCTCGCACACCTACAACAAAGTGAAGGACGAAGTGTGGCACCTGCTCGGGCGCATCAGCAAATTTGGCCCCAACGCGCAAGCCATTGCCCAAAAGGTGGAGCACGCCGTGAAAGCCGCGATGCTGAAGCAAAGCAACCTGTTCGAAAGCCTCAACTTCCGTTACTTCGGCCCGGTGGACGGCCACGACGCGGAACACCTTGCAGCCATCCTCGCGGATTTGAAAGACATCCCCGGCCCCAAGTTGCTGCATTGCGTCACGAAAAAGGGCAAAGGGTATGCCCCGGCAGAAGCCGGCAGCCCGACCAAATGGCACGCCCCGGGCCTGTTCAACAAGGAGACGGGCGAGGTCATCAAGTCAACGAACACTGCACCCGCCCCACCCAAGTTCCAGGACGTTTTCGGGCACACCATCATCGAACTGGCGGAACAAGACCGGCGCATCGTGGGCGTCACGCCGGCCATGCCCACCGGTAGTTCGCTGAAGTTCATGATGGAAGCCATGCCAGACCGGGCCTTCGACGTTGGGATTGCGGAGCAACACGCGGTGACGTTCAGTGCGGGCATGGCCACGCGCGGGCAGGTGCCGTTCTGCAACATCTACTCGAGCTTCATGCAGCGCGCTTACGACCAGGTGATCCACGACGTGGCCTTGCAGGGGCTGCACGTCGTGTTCTGCCTCGATCGCGGAGGCGTGGCCGGGGCGGATGGCCCGACCCACCACGGGGCGTATGATTTGGCCTACATGCGGTGTGTGCCGGGCCTGACGGTCGCTGCGCCGATGGATGAAATCGAGTTGCGGAACATGATGTATTCCGCAAGCCAAAAGCAATCCGGGCCGTACTCCATCCGCTACCCACGGGGCACCGGATCGGTCATCAACTGGAAGCAGCCGTTCGCCGAAATCCCGGTGGGACGGGGCCGCAAGCTCCAGGACGGAACGGATTTGGCCATCCTCACCATCGGGGCCATCGGCACGCAGGCGACCGGGGCACTCGAGGACCTCGCCGCCGCTGGCATCAGCGCTGCGCATTACGACATGCGCTTTGTAAAACCGCTGGACGAAGTGATGTTGCACGAGGTGTTTGGGAAGTTTTCGCGGGTCATCACCGTGGAAGACGGGACCGTGACCGGTGGCTTCGGCAGTGCGGTGACCGAGTTCATGGCCGATGCCGGTTACGCCGCGCAAGTGAAGCGACTGGGGCTGCCCGACCGCTACGTCGAACACGGTACCCAACCCGAATTGTACGCCGAGTGCGGCTACGACCGCGCGGGCATCGTGGCCGCTGGCAAAGCCTTGATGGCGGCAGCTGAGCGTTCCAACACCATGCGCACCGCTTGATGGAAGAACCGATTGTCAACCGCGTGGAGGCCAGTGGCCTCATTCAGTTGGAATTGAATCAGTGGATTGCTCCGCCCACGGTGGTGGCGTGCGACTTGGCTTCGGAGTTGGTGGACGGCTGGGTGTTGATGGAGAAGCCGTTTCGGGCGGCCGTGAAGGCGTGGGAGGCCGCGGACTTTCAAGGCCGCGATGTGGCGGTATTTTGCAGCGCGGACGCCATCTTGCCGGATTGGGCGTGGATGTTGGCCGCGTCGCGCATCACCGAATTGGGGGGGCGGGCGCACGTGGGGACGACGGAGGCCGTGGAAGCGGAGGTGCTGTTGGAGGCCATCGGTTCGGCCGATGCCTCGGAGTTTGCGGACCAGCGCGTGATGGTGCGGGGGTGTGCAGCGGTGGGCGGTCCGGCCGCGCTGGCGGCTGTGGTGCGGAAGCTGCAACCGGTGGTGAAGTCCTTGATGTTCGGCGAGGCGTGCAGCTCGGTGCCTGTTTATAAAAAGCGGTAGGTCGGCGAAGCGGTGCGGGCTAACTTGCTTGTCCCGAATCGCAGCACATGATCACCCCCGAATCGCCTAAGAAACTCTTTCTGATCGACGCCTACGCCCTGATTTTCCGGGCCTATTATGCGTTCATCAAAAATCCGCGCATCAACTCCCAAGGGTTGAACACCTCGGCCATCTTCGGCTTCACGAATGCCGTGCTCGAGGTGCTGCGGAACGAAAAACCGACCCACCTCGCCGTGGCGTTTGACTCACCGGGCGATACGTTTCGAACGGAAATGTTCCCCGAGTACAAGGCGAACCGGGATGAGACACCGGAAGACATCAAGCGGTCGGTGCCGTACATCCTGCGGGTGCTCGAAGCCTTCGACATCCCGGTGATCTCGTTGGAGGGGTACGAGGCGGATGATTTGATTGGGTATTTGGCCCACCAAGCCGCGAAAGCGGACTTCGACGTCTACATGATGACGCCGGACAAGGACTTCGGGCAACTCGTCACCGACCGCGTGAAGATGTTCAAGCCTGCGAAAGGCGGCAACCCACCGGAGGTACTCGGGCCGGCGGAGGTGTGCGAGCGCTTCGGCGTGGACCATCCGCTGCAAATCATCGACCTGCTCGGGCTGATGGGCGACAGCGTGGACAACATCCCCGGCATCGCAGGCGTGGGGCCGAAGACGGCCTCGAAGTTCATCCAGCAATACGGCAGCATCGAGGGGCTGCTCGAGCACACGCACGAGCTGAAGGGCAAGATGAAGGAAAAGGTGGAGGCGGGCCGGGAATCGGCGCTGCTGTCGAAGGAGCTCGCGACCATTTGCCTCGACCTGCCGTACGCGGTGGATTTGCCGGCGATGGAAATGGGGCATCCGAAGGTGGAGGCCGTGCAAGCGGTGTTCGAGGAGCTGGAATTCCGGACGCTGATGCGGCGCGTGATGACGGACTTTGGGGTGGAGGCCAAATCCGCACCCGCCTCCAAGAAGGCCACTGCGCCCGACGACGGCCAGCTCGACATGTTCTCGGTGGCCAGTGATGGCGCGGAGGAACCGGTGGAAACCACCCTCGCCACCCTGGAATCGACGCCCCACACGTACCACGCGGTGACGACCCGTGCCGAATTGGACGCTTTGGTGGAGCGGCTGCTCGCCGTAGAACGCTTCGCTTTCGACACGGAAACCACCGGGCTCGATGCCCGCAACGTGGACCTCATCGGCTGCTCGTTTGCCCTTGCCGCGGGCGAAGCGTGGTGGGTGCCGGTGGCGAGCGAAGCATGGACGCGTGAGGCGTATTTGGACGCGCTGCGGCCGGTGTTCGCGGCGGCGGACAAGGAGGCGATTGCCCACAATTTCAAGTACGATTACCAGGTGCTGCGAAGCCACGGTGTGGCGGTGCAGAACCGGATTTTCGACACGATGATCGCGCACTACTTGCTGCAGCCGGAGAGCGGGCATGGGCTGGATCGCTTGGCGGAAGTGGATTTGGGCTACCAGACGATTCCGCTTTCGCAGCTCATCGGCGAGAAGGGCAAAGGCCAAAAATCGCCCGCCGACGTGCCGGCCGACCAGTGGACCGACTACGCATGCGAAGACGCCGACGTGGCCCTGCGGCTCGCCGATCGCTACAGGCCGCAGCTCGACGCGGTCGCCGCCACCGAACTCGCGCGGGACGTGGAGTTCCCCCTGACCCGGGTGCTCGCAGAAGTGGAACGGGAGGGCGTCCACATTGACGCGGACGGTTTGGCCCAATACAGCGCGGAGCTCGCCACCCAAATCGAAGCGCTCGACACGGACATCCAACGGCTCGCCGAGCGTCCTTTCAACGTCGACAGCCCCAAGCAACTCGGCCCCATCCTGTTCGAGCACCTCGGCATCAAAGCGAAGGTCAAGCGCACGAAGAGCGGCCAATACCCCACCGGCGAAGAAGTCCTCATCAAGCTCGAACAGCAGCACCCCATCATCCCGCTCATCCTCGAGTACCGGAAGTTGAAGAAGCTGCGGTCGACCTACGTGGAGCCGCTGCCCAAGCTCATCGACCCGGGCACGGGCCGCGTCCACACGCACTACATGCAGGCCGTGGCCGCGACCGGCCGGCTGAGCTCAAAAGATCCGAACTTGCAGAACATCCCCATCCGGACCGCGGAGGGCCGGGCGATCCGGAAGGCCTTCGTGCCGCGGGATGCCGACCACGTGCTGGTGGCGGCGGACTACAGCCAGGTCGAGCTGCGGATTGCGGCCGCGATGAGCGGCGATCCCGGGCTGTGCGAGGCCTTTCGGGCGGGGCACGACATCCACACGGCGACGGCGGCGCGCGTCTTCGGCGTGGCGTACGGGGACGTGGACCGGACCATGCGGAGCAAGGCGAAGGCCGTGACGTTTGGGATCCTGTATGGGCAGGGCGCGTTTGGTTTGGCCCAAAACCTGAACATCTCCCGCTCGGAGGCCAAGGAGATCATCGATGCCTATTTTGCCCAATTCCGCGACCTGAAGGACTTTACGCAGCAATGCGTGGACCGCGCGCGCGAAACCGGCTACGCCGAGACGCTCATGGGACGGCGGCGCTACCTGCCGGACATCACGAGCGCGAACACGAACGTGCGGGCCTTCGCCGAGCGCAATGCGGTCAACGCGCCCATTCAGGGCTCCGCAGCCGACATCATCAAGGTGGCCATGTTGCGGATCCAGGAGGCCATCGAGCGGGAGGGGTGGGCGACGCGCATGATCATGCAAGTCCATGACGAACTCGTGTTCGACGTCCCGCAAGGCGAACTCGACACGGTGATTCCGGTCATTCAACGGGAAATGGAGGGGGCAGCGTCCCTCGATGTGCCCTTGGTCGTGGAGGTGAACACCGGAAAAGATTGGCTCGAAGCACACTGATAGACAGTGCATTGCAAGGCGTTGATTCCTAAACGTGCTGATGTTTGGAACTTTTTGGGCTTGTGTCCGTACAGGTGAGGACACGTTGCATTTTGAGCGACACAACTCAAATCCATGAATACGCGCAAACCCCTTTACTTCGCAGCTGCCGTGCCCGCTTTGGGCCTGGCGCTCCTCGTTGGAGCCTTTGGCTGCACTGGCTCCGATGCACCAGCCGATTCGCAGGCTGCTGCTGTAGAAACCGAAGCACCCCAGCACGATGCGGACGGCATGTCCGTCACGTCGCGTACTGGAACACTGAAGAAAATCTTCCACGCCGCGCCATCGCCCGTGGAAATGGCGAAGCTCATTCACCGAAGCGGCGCCGAATTTGACGCGGCTGCCTGCAACGTTCCGTCCGCCGGGGCACGCTACAACACGAGCGATCGGCAGGCAATCAACTTGGGAGTGTACGGAGCGGATTTGTCCTACTCCACCATCTTCGAAGAAAATGCCGCAAGCCTCGAATACCTTCAGGTCATCAAGGACCTCAGTGCGCAACTTGGCATCAGCGATGTCATCACCGACGATGTCCTGAAGGAGGCTGAAGCCAACCGCGGCGATCGGAAAGCGCTCATCCGCATCGTATCGGAGACGTTCTACGACCTGAACGAACGGTTGAAGTCGAACGGCACCGAGGACCTCGCGGGCCTGCTCGTGGCCGCCGGCTGGGTGGAAGGCATGTTCCTCGCCACCCAACACATGGACGAAGCGCCCACGGAATTGAAAGCGCGCATCGCCGAGCAAAAAATGACCCTCGACGACGTCATGCGGTTGTGCCGGAGCTACGAGGCGACGCCGCAATTAACGGCCTTGCTCACACGGATGGAAGCCATCGAACAAGCCTATGCTGGGGTCCAAATGACAGCCGCAGAAGGCAACGTGACCCAAGCCGATGAAAACACCTTCGTCCTCGGCGGTGGCGACGAATACATCGCTGATGACGCGACCATCGCAGCCATCGCAGCCGCTGTGGCTGACGTTCGAACCTTTTGCATCCAATGACGCTTGTCAAACTCCCCATCATGAAATTTTACGCCCCCCTACTCGTACTTGCATTGGGCCTGGTGGCCACGTTTGACGCCTCAGCGCAATGCCGTTCGTTCACCAAAAAGAACTGCCTGACCGAATTGGAAGGCTACGTTCAAAACGACAACTACAACAGCGCAGTGCTCATCCCCGGCGATGAAGCCGAATTGACGCTGACCTTCCTTGCGGGCACGGATTACCGCCTGCTCGTCTGCAGCCACCCCATCCTCGGTGAGGTGCAGTTTGAAGTGCGCGATGCCCGTGGCAAATCGCTGTTCAACAGCGCGAAAGCAGGTGGCCGCAACCACGTCGACTTCCGGGTTGAAAAATCGCAGCAGCTTATGGTGCATGTGTACGTGCCGGAATCGGAATCCGCCATCCTTCACGAGGGATGCGTGACCATCTTGCTCGGATCCAAAGAATAACTTGAAACACCCCTCCACCAGCGGGATTGGTGCTTGCCAGACTCCCTTCGCGTTGGTGATTTCCCATCCTAACCCCCGCACCTCGCCCTTCCGGCGAGGTGCTTTTTTTTTGCCCCAAGCGCGGCGTTCGAAATGATAAAAAGCCGTAAAAGAGCGACAAACCGCCTACAATCCGTTATTTTTATGCTCCGATGCAAAAGCTTGTTCCCATCTTCTTGCTGTTCGCGGCACTGCTCACTTCGCAGTTGGGGTGGGCTCAGCGCACAGAATCCGTGGGCAATAAGGTTTTTCAGCAATGCGACCAACACCACCTGTTGACCCAAATCAAGGACCTGAAATTCGCCCTTGGCGAACCCTTTGTCCGCGATGCCTACTTGAACCGTCAAGCGGCCTCGCAGCGCTCATACGACGCCATGCAATGCGCTGAACTGGAGTCGGAAGTGCGGGCGTTGGTTGCTCGGGTGGTAGAGGGCGAGGAAGGGTACACCGACGTGGATTTCGCTCCGGTAGAAGCCGGTAGCGAGCCGGTGGTGGCCTTCCGGGAATGTGGGGACGCGATGCACCACCAGGGCATCAACTACAACACGGTCGCCGCCGCTGGGCGTTGTTGGATGAGCGAGCCTTTGCGGACCGTGCAATACGCCGACGGAACACCGCTCCCTGAGATCCGGAGCAACACCGCTTGGGCGCGGTCAGAAACAGCCGGATGGAGCGTTTACGACAGCTTGCACCACCACGCCGACATGGCGGGACTGCTTTACAACGGCTTTGCCGCACTGGCTGAAGAACACGGAGGGGTGTGCCCGCTCAATTGGCACGTGGCCCAGGAGGCCGAGTGGTCCGCCTTGGCTGCGGCGTTCGGGAACCGCATGCCCGCATTGAAATCCGCCGATTGGGATGGCACCAACGCGTCGGGCCTGTCCTTGTTGCCCGGGGGGTTCCGGGAAGCGGAGACCGGTGCGTTTGCCTCGTGGGGCAGCACGGCGGTGTATTGGACAGCCGAGTCCGAGGGCATCCTATACTCAGTGGCGAGCGGCACGTTGCCCGCGACGCACTCGGCGCATCCGTTGAACACGGGCGCCTCCATCATCTGCGTGAAGAACAAGTAATCGTTCCCGGCCTCACTCCACCGCGAGGCGGGTGGTGCTCGGAATGCCATCCAACACGACCGAAACCAAGTACGTGCCCGCCGCCCAAGTGGCTGCAGGGAGCTGGAGCTCATGGCTTCCCGCCGGGAGCCGTCCCGCGAACGGACGGGCCACTTCCCGGCCCATCAAGTCCCGCACCACCACCTGAACGTCGTGATCGGCCACCGTGCGGAAGGCACAGGTTGCCGCCTCGGCAGTGGGGTTTGGGTAGACACTCAAAGGCAAACGGCCGGTAGCCGCCCAGTCCGCCACATCGTTCACGCCCACCGCCTCGATGTTGATGTCGTCGAGGTACAAGTTGTTCCCCAAGCGGCTCTCAAACTCGAACATCATCCGGAAGTTTTCCGTCAAAAACTGCTCGTAAGGCAGGACCAACGTGTACGTTTTCCACTCCTCCGGCCCGACCGGAGCAAACGGGAAGGGATGCGGATCGGCCGACGGGAGGTCGGTGAACCCGCGGTGCATGCGGCGGAGGGACCAGGTTTGGCCACAATCCGCTGAAGCGTAGACCTTCAACCGGTCGTCCGTGTCATCCTCGTCGGAATCCGTGCCTTTGTACGCGTATGCCCAGCTGTACGTGATGTGGATTTCGTTGATCCCCGACATGTCCATCGTGGAAGAAATCAGCTGGTCCGTCGCCATTTCTCCGTTGACCGCGAAGTTGTTCATTTTCAAGCTGTAATCCCCCGTCAAGGCAGCCGTCGAGGTCACCGACCACGTCACCCCATCGCCCGTCTCATCGCGGACAAACCAGTCCGTCTCGGGTACAGCGCCGGTCTCGAACCCCTCGCTGTACGGCAAGTCCATGGCATTGTCCGCGAGCACTTGGATGAAGTCGGTTTGGATGCCGTCGGCCGTTTCATTGCTGTTGCTTGCCGTGAGCTTGACGGTGTAAAACCCAGGTTGAGTGAACGTGTGCCAAGGGTCTTGTTCAAAGCTGGGCGCTGACCCATCGCCAAAGTCCCATTCCCACGCTTGAACCCCGTGGTAGCTTTGGTCAAAAAACTGCACGCTGTCGCCGGCGCAAATCATCCGGCGGTTCGCCTCAAACTTCACTTCGCACAGGACATCAACGCCGTCCGTGCCGGTCGCGGCAAGGTTGCTCGGGGTCCACAGCTGGTTCCGCTGCGCGGTGCTGCTGTACATGGCCGCCCGCATCCGTTCCCGCTGCCCAGCGGTGAACATCCGACCGCAGTAGCTGTAGTCCATGTAGTTTTGGACGTTGTCCAAGGAGCCGCAGGATTCGCCGTTGAGGTTGCACATGACCCAGCCCATGGTGAGCGGCGTGTCGTCCACGTTGTCGTCTTGGTCGCAGTTGCTGTCCAAACCGGGTTCGTTGCCCGCCCCCCAGGTGTGCCGCAAGTTCATCCAGTGCCCTGCCTCGTGGGTGAGGGTCCGCGAGCGGTAGGTGTTGCTCGTTCCGATGTCGCCCGTGTAGTCGTGTTTGAGGACAATGCCGTCGATGTCCGCGTTCTGGAAATTGCTCACCGAACCGGGGAGGTACGTGTAGCCGGCGGCACCGTTCGCATAGTTGACCACCCAAACGTTCATGTACTCGTCGCGGGGCCATTGGATCAAATCCTTGACCTGGTCGTTGCCCTCGTACGTGAGGTTGCTCACGATGCGGTTGATGCCGGAATGGCAGTTGCCGTCCGGGTCGCGCTGGGCGAGGCGGAATTCGATTTCGATGTCGGCGGCGACGTCGGTGAAGTCCGTGACGATTTGGTCCGCATCTTCATTCAATAAGCGGAAGTCGCGGTTTGCCACTTCGATGGCGCTGTGCACTTGTTCATCTGAGATATTCTCCGGGCCGTTGTTGTGGATGATATGGAACACCACCGGTATGACGATCAATTCGTCGCGGTTGCCGTCCACAAACTCCGCCGTCTCCTGCTCCA
The DNA here is from genome assembly GCA_965657495.1 of uncultured Flavobacteriales bacterium. Taxonomy (GTDB): domain Bacteria; phylum Bacteroidota; class Bacteroidia; order Flavobacteriales_D; family Sanyastnellaceae; genus JALQTD01. Next base: position 15,531 of record CBFHPD010000164.1, on the reverse strand, counting down.
ACCGGGCGTCATCGCGCTCGAACCACGCACGGGTCTCCGGCCGCTCCTCGAACAAGCGCTCCATGGCTTCGGTGGTTCCACAGGTCTTGACGTCGCCGGTTGTTTGGGCCCAAATCGGCGCGGCCAAGAGGGCCAGCGCTAGCCCCATGATGAATGTGCGTGTGAACATGGTTTCAATCCTTTCTTGCAACGGCAATTTACGAGCAATACCGCGGAATCCTCGGTCACCGCCGCCATTGCTTCCGGAAATTCCACTGCAAGCTGCCGAACACGGCGGTGGTCAGCGGCTCCATGGCGCCATCCGGCACGAATGGCGAGGGCATGCTCAGTTGTTGAACAACCACCGACGCCGTAAGGTTGCGGGCCGCGTCCCACGTGAGCGTGGGCATGCCGATGAGGGCGCGGTCTTCGGGGGCATACAGCAGCGCCGCACCGAAGCGGAAACGGGGGCCGATGGGCACTTGCAGTTGGGCCATGGTGGTCAGGCCAAAGGGCAGCAGCGCCCACGGCTGCTGCGTCTGCGTGGCCGTGTTCATGAGCGCCAAGCCCCCCAGCCCCGGCGTGCGCAGCACCGCCACCTGTGCAAAATTCCCCTGCCCCCACGTCGCCTCCACTCCCAACGTACCGCTCCAAATCGCCGAATCGCCCCATGCAGGGGACGCCCCGAAGGCAGTGGCCTCGCCCTTGATGGCAAACGCCCCGATGCCGACGCTTCCGGCCGCCCCGGCGGCGAAGGCCTCCTCGATGTAAGCAGCCAGGATTTGGCCATCCACCTCTTTCAAATTGAATCGAAACAATCCGGCTACGAGCGGAGCCCGATCCCCCGAGCCCGGACGAGCGGCCAACTCCAGCTCATTCATGCCGTTGCTTCCCACCAATCGGCGCACGCGGACCGCATCTGTGCCCGGCCGTTCGGCATAATCGAAGTCAAAAAAATTGTAGGCATTGAATAAGTCGTTGGGGTTCCAAACCGTATGCCGGCCCCAGTTGATGCGCTGGCGGCCCACATCCACGCGCCACACGCCGTTGCGGTAAGAAACCAACGCCCGGTCGATGAGCGTGTTGCCCACCCCGCGACCGTCCGCCGATTCCCACCAATTCCAACTCCCGTCCCAAAGGCCGCCATCCGCTGCGACACCTTCAACAAAGCCCGCCGTGCGTTCCACTTGACTCCCGTAAAACAACCGCGTCCGCGCCTCCAACCGCACCGTAAACGCCCCGTGCTTGTACCGCACATTCGTCCGTTGATGCAGGTACGCTTGGGACATGGGATCCGCCTCCAAAAACGCGATGTCCGTCCAAGACGGCATGGTCCGCCAATATCCGGACACCCGCAACTGCTGGGCCGCACTCGCCGCGCTCACCAGCAGCGCACCGATCAGGAGGACGTGCTTCACGTGGCGCCCGCTTCGATGTGCCCGTCCACCAAGGTCACCACCCGGCGCGCCCGAGCGATCACCCGTGGGTCGTGCGTGGAGAAAACGAAGGTCATGCCCTCCTCGCGGTTGAGCTGCTCCATCACGTCGAGCAGGCTCTCGGCCGTGTGGCTGTCCAAGTTCGCCGTGGGCTCGTCGGCCAAGACGAAGGCAGGCTTGCTGGCCAACGCCCGGGCCACCGCCACCCGTTGCTGTTGCCCTCCGCTGAGTTGGGTAGGGCGGGCATGGCCCAAATTCGCCAAGCCCACATCCTTCAGCAACTGCTGTGTCCGTTCGCGCCGCAGCTTGGCAGAGGCCTTCTGAAGCAGCATGATGAACTCGATGTTCTCGGCTGCGGAAAGCACGGGAATCAAATTGTATGCTTGGAACACGAATCCAATGTGGTGCAATCGAAATTGAATGAGCGCGTTTTCGTCCAAGCCATTGAGGTCGGTGCCGTCGACCACAACGTTACCCGAGGTGGGCCGGTCGAGGCCACCGATCAGGTTGAGCAGCGTGGTCTTCCCGCTGCCAGATGGGCCCACCAAGGCCGTGAATTCGCCCGGCGCAATGGACAAATCCACGCCATCCACCGCGCGGACCTCCACCGGGCCTTGCTGGTAAACTCGGGACAACCCGCGGGTCGAAATGACCGGAGAAGTTTGGGATTCAGTCATGATTGAAACAGGTCATTGTGAACGGATGGCGTCCATGGGTTTGAGGCGAATGGCGTGCAGGGCGGGAAACAGGGCGGCGATGAGGGACGCCGCGATGACCATGACCAGGATTTGGACATAGCCGGACGCTTCCAACACCGGGAACACCCGTGTGGACAAGCCGTATGCCTCCAAGCTCTCCGCGTACATGCTCAAGTCGAGGCCGTGGTGGCCCGTCCACGTGATGGTCGCCCACGCGATCAGCAAGCCCAGCGGCCCGCCCAATGAACCGATCATGACCGTTTCCAGCAAGATCATCCAGAACACCTTCACGCGCGTCAGGCCCACCGCCATCAACACGCCGAGTTCGCGCGTCCGCTCAAGGACTGCCATGAGCATGGTGTTGACAATGCCGAACAGCAGCGCCAGCAGGATGATCGCGATGATGATGAGGACGTATTGATCGTAGGATTCGGAAATGAGGCGCAGTTCCGGAGAAATTTCGTTCCACGGGCGGACCAAATCCCCTTCCCACTCCGCCGCGTATTCCGCCGCCATCGCCTTCACCGCTCCGAGGTCCCTCGCGTACACCGCCACCTCGTGCCGCGCCTTGCCGATGCCGAGCAGGGCCGCCATGTCCGCCGCCGGCAAGTAAATCTTCGACCCCGCTTTGGCCGCAGCGCGCTCGCGGTAGATGCCGCTGACGCGCAATGCCGTGGACACCATTTCGCCGTTCTGGTCGGGCAGGGTGACCACGATCTTGTTGCGGACGCCGACGTGAAGCCGCTCGGCGAGCCGCGCCCCGATGACGACCTGGTGCGGCCGGTCGGAAGCGAACAAATCGCCTTCGAGCATCCGGGCGTCGAGCTGCGTGACCGCGGATTCAGCGGCCGGGTCGATGCCCACGACCATGCCGCCCGTGGTGAGCCGCGCGCTCGCGATGAGGCCCACTGCCGCCACGCGCGCGCTGTGCCCTTCGACCCGGGGATCGCGCGCGAGGGCCGCGGTCAGGCCGGAGGCATTGCGCAGGGTGTCGGTGGCATCGAATTGGTCCAAGAACCCCTCCCCGTGGAACTGGATGTGCGAAACCTCCTGCCGCAGCATGTCCTCGAGCTGCTGCTGCGTCATCCCCGTGAAGAAGCCTACGATGAACGTTCCGCCCCAAATCCCGAGCACCATCGACCCGATCACCACCAAGCTCCGCACCGGGTTCCGCCAAATGTTGCGGTATGCAATGGACAACAACATCATAATCGCGAAGCTTTGAGGATGTCCAATCGTTTCAACACGCGCAACGGGTAGAGCCCGACGAGGAGCGCCATGCCGAGCACCACCGCCGATTGCCGAACGAAGATGAACGGCTCGATCATCACGGGCAAGATGGGCTCGAGGCCGTATTGTTCGTGGAGCTCACGCAAATCGCCGCGCAGCTGCACCGGGTGGGCGTCGAACCATTCCAAAAAGGGCCACACCGCCAAGTCGCCCAGCCCCACGCCCAACAGCCCGAGCAGCGCCACTTCGAGGTACACCATGGCGGCAAGGGTGCGCCGGCCGGTGCCCACGGAGATGAGGATGCCGAACTCCTTCGCCCGCTCGCTCATCATCATGAGTACCGTCGAAAACAAGCCGAAGCCGATGATGAGGTAGAGGATGAACAGGATGATGTAGTTCCCGGCGAGCTTGCCCTCGAGGGTTTGTTCCAAATCCGGCATCAGGTCGCTCCACAGCCGGGCCGCGAGACCGGGGAAGAGGGCGGCTAGCTCGGCTTGGACCGTTTCGAGGTCGGCGGCCGGGTCGGCCATGCAGACCACACCGGTGGCCCGCCCTTCCATGCGGAATGTGTTTTGGGCCGATGAAAGCGTGATGTAAACGAGCCGCTTGCTCAATTCCGGATTGCCTAAGTCCACGAGCCCGGCCACGCGGAAGCGGCCGTACGCCGGCACCCCGTGGTACCCTTGGCCGATGGTGAACAACGTGTCGCCCACCGCGAGCGCCAGCTGGTCCGCGAGCGCCCCGCCGACCAGGGCCTCCGCCAACCCATCGGTGGGATCGGTGGCCTGCAAGTACGCGCCCCCCGGGCGGATGCGGTCGGTGAAGCGGTTCACGCGCTCCTCCGGCACCGGCTCTATGCCGATGACTTGCACCGGGGTGCTGCGGTCGCCGCTCGAAGCCAGCACGATGGCCTCCAGCCGTGGCATCACCGCCTCCGCTCCTTCGATTTGGCGTGCGCGACCTAGCGCCTCGGGTTCCAAGGCCAAACTGTGATCAGGAGTCGGTTCTTCGAGGTAAAGCGAATCCTGGACCTGCACATGGCCCGTGGACAGCCGCGCCATGTCTTCGATCATCTTGCCGAAGACCCCGTAGGTGACCGCCTGCATCACCACGGCGAAGAACACGGCAAAAAACGCCGAGCCCGCCGTGATGATGGTGCGGCGCTTGTTCCGCCACAGGTTGCGCCAAGCGAGCGTCCACCACAAGGCGTTCATCAGAGGTCCTGCATTTGGGAAACCGTGAAAAATGCGTCGTCGAGGCGCGGGTTGAAATCGAGCGCGTTGTAGCGCATCATCGTGCGGTGGCCGGGTTCGTCCGCCGGGATGACCTGCACAGCAACGGGCAGCATTCGCCCTCCCATCTCGCTGATTTCCAGCGTCTCGAGGGTTTGGACCAAGTCCCCAAACTCGTCGTAGCTCTCCACCTTCAACTGCAAGAAGTCGTTCCGGTCCACCCACGTGCGCACCTTGCCCCAGACCACCGGTGCATCCGGCAGCGGCGTCAATTCAATGATGACACACGGCCGCCCCATGAGCATTTCCTCTCCGGCGAGGGCGTGCGTGTAATCGCGCAGCACGCTCGATTCGCGCACGAGGTCGTCGTTCGAAAAATCCGTGCCCATCCAGGACTGGGACATCATGCTCGGGGGCATTTTAATGACCCGTTCGAGCTGGGGTACCCAATTCCACACCTCCCGGTCGCGCTTCAAAAAGACGGTGCCGGCATCCCGCGCCGGATCGGTGATGAGCATCATGGCGCGGTCCGCACCCAAGGCCCACGAAGTCAGCGACATCTCGCGCTCCCACGTCGGCCGTACAATGGTCATGGTCATTTCCGCCCGCATTTTTGAGCCGCGCATGACCTCCTCCGCACGCTCGAGGTATTCCTTCGCGGTTTGGGCCTGTGCCACAGTGCCCAAAGCCATCAACGCCCAAAGTATGTGTCGCTTCATCATTGCAAGTTCGAAATTACAACACCCCCTCGCGTTCAAAGGTTCCTGAAATCAGGTGGAATTGCCCATGTAACCCGTGTCACATTGAACAGCGAATCCCAACCCGTACCTTGCGCTGTGGGCATCGCCCCTTTTACCCGTAAAAAAACACCATGCATACTCCTTTCCTCTCGATGAAGACTAACCTTTGGATGGGCCTGTTGTTGACCGCTGCCACCAGCCTCGCCGCGTGCGGGGGTGGAACGGATGGCGCATCCCACGACGGCACCGCTGCGGTTCAAGGCGCGGTCGCAAAAGACGTGAAAGTCGCGGAGTTCCAGGAACTCATGGCGCGCGAAGGGGCCATTGTCCTCGACGTCCGTTCGGATGGAGAATGGGCGGAAGGCCACCTCGAAGGGGCGGCGTACATCCCGTTCCAGTCGCCTGACTTTGCGCAGCAACTCGCCGCGTTGCCCAAGGACCGCCCCGTGCTCGTGTATTGTGCGTCGGGCGGACGCAGCGCCCGGGCCATGCAAACGCTGAACGGCGCTGGCCACCCCGAAGTGTACAACCTGCTCGGGGGCATCCGCGCGTGGCAAAGCGCCGGCAATGCCGTGGTCCACACTGAACCTGCAACCATCGAACCATGAGCCAGTACTTCGACATCTTTCTGCGGGGGTTCACGGAATACGCGAACTACCTCTGGACGGAATTGCTGTTCAACTACAGCTACAAGCCGTGGTATGAAAACTACATCTACGCCCTGATTTTGCTGTCGTTGGTGGTATGGGGCATCGAGTTGTCCTTGCCGTGGCGCAAGAACCAACGGGCGTTGCGGAAGGATTTTTGGCTCGACGTGTTCTACATGTTCTTCAACTTCTTCCTGTTCTCGCTCGTGGGGTACAACTCGCTGAGCATGATCGGGGTGAATTTGTTCAACGATTTCCTCGGCGCTGCCTTTGGGATCCAAAACCTGGTCGCCCTCGAAATTCAGTCGTGGCCGCACATCGTGCAGTTGTTCGTGATGTTCATCCTCGTCGATTTCCTGTCGTGGTGGACGCACCGCTTGCTGCACCGCGTTCCCTTCCTTTGGAACTTCCACAAAGTGCACCACAGCGTGAAGGAAATGGGGTTCGCAGCGCATTTGCGTTACCACTGGATGGAGACCATTGTTTACAAGAGCATCCAATACGTCCCGATGGCCATGATTGGTTTTGGCATCCAAGATTTCTTCATCGTGCACATGTTCGCGCTGGCCATCGGCCACCTCAACCACGCGAACCTCGGCTGGGATTACGGACCGCTCAAGTACGTGTTCAACAACCCGAAGATGCACATCTGGCACCATGCCAAGGACTTGGGACCCAACAAGTACGGCGTAAACTTCGGCATCAGCCTGAGCCTGTGGGACTACCTGTTCGGCACCGATTACATCCCCCACGATGGCCGCGACATCGAGTTGGGTTACGACGGCGATGAGGCCATGCCGGAATCGTTCATCGGCCAAACCTTGGCCCCCTTCGATCCGTCTCGGAACTGATGGCACAACCACCTGTTCAACCGCGCCCCCTCGGGCGCTCCACCGTTACGTGGGTGTTTGCGAGCCTCACCTTGGGGCTCGCCCCCTTCGTGCCGGAGCCGCACTTGTTCGGTAAGATCCGCTGGATTGCCGGCGGAGCGGTGGGCATGGGCCCGATGGATTGGTTCGATACTGCCATGCATGGCTTTCCATGGCTGATGCTCATCCGCGCCTTGTCACTCGACTTGCGGGACAAACTCCGCGCCCCAAAACAGCCGTCGTAACGCTCACTTTCCCGAGTGCGCCTCCAGCCGGAAGCCCACATCGGTGATGCCGGGCAACGGGTCGGTGCGCATGGCGTGCCGGATGGTGACGCCGTACGTCCCGGTCAGGGGAAACTGCGTCGCTTGCCGGAATCCGATGCGGTGATCGACCAAGTTGCCAAACCCCGTTCCGTACCACTGGCCGCGCTCATCGGCCAAGTCGCAGCCCAACGTGTCCCGGGCGATTTTCCCGTTGGGGAAGGAGAACTCCAAAAACAAGTACACGTTGCTGAACGGATACGTTTGGTCGTGGCGCACATCCACGAAGAAGTCGTGCTCGGCCCACGTGTCCTTCACTTCCCACTCGAATGCCAGCGCCTCCGAGGCCTGCCACCCCCCGTCCCCGATTTCAAACGACTCGGAGTAGACGGGTTCGGGACCGCATCCGTTCAACGCGAGGCACATCCCGCACGCGGCGGCCATCCACCACGCCCGGATCATGCGTTGCCCTTGGGTTGCTGCGCGGGGGCCGAACCGCCATCGCCCGAGGGTTTGCGGTTGCGGCGGCCGGACCGTCCTTTCGGACGGCTGCGGTTGCCGTCTTTTTCACTGGAAGCCGGTTTGGCCGGGTTCGCACTCGCCCCTTCGGACTTGGGACCGTCTGCGTTTCCGCCTTTCGGACGGCGCGATTTGGCCGCATCGGCATGGCCACCGCCCGCGTTGCCCTTGCTTCCCCCGCGCGGCTTCCGCTTCTTTTTCCGGCGGCGCTTTTCGTCGAAGCGGTTGAGGCTGTCTTGGCCCACCACGTTGGAGTAGACGTCGTCGATTTCATCCGGCTCTTCCTCAATGGCGAAATCGTTGAGGGAGGCCGGCACTTCCCCGCGGGCGTTCATCGCCAGCAGTTCCTTCATGTCTTCCACCGACACCGGCACTGGGCCGGAGCCCTGTTCGTCAAGTGGCAAGAGGTAGACAAGCCGCTTGAAGATGTCCATTTTGAACACCACGACGCGGCCGCTGGCAATCTTCAGCTTGGCATTGGGACTCGGGAATTCCTTGACCGCCTCGACGTATTGGTCCAACTCGAAATTGAGGCAGCACTTGAGCTTGCCGCATTGGCCGGCGAGTTTCTGGGGGTTGAGGGAGAGCTGCTGGTAGCGCGCGGCTTGCGTGGACACGCTGCGGAAGTCGGTGAGCCAACTCGAACAGCACAGTTCCCGGCCGCACACCCCGATGCCTCCGACGCGCGCGGCCTCTTGGCGGGCTCCGATTTGGCGCATCTCCACCCGGATGCCAAACGCCCCGGCCAATTCGCGGACCAACACGCGGAAATCCACCCGGTCCTCCGCGGTGTAGTAGAACGTCGCCTTCCGGCCATCTCCTTGGAACTCCACGTCCGACAGCTTCATCTGCAGGTTCAGGTTGCGGATGATGTCGCGGGCATCCCGTTGGGTGGTTTCTTCCCGCATGCGGGCCTGCTGCCACCGATCGATGTCCTCTTGGTTCGCTTTGCGCAGCACCTTCTTCACTTCGTGGTCGTCGCGCACGCGCTTGGCTTTCATTTGGGCACGGACCAATTCACCGCGCAAGCTCACCACGCCCACGTCCTCCCCCGGATCCGCGTCCACCACCACGACATCGCCGACTTGCAGGGACTCCGACGAGCGGTAAAACCCCTTTCGATTTGCCTTGAACCGCAACTCCACGATGTCGAACGGCCGCTGCCCCGTCGGCAACGCCACCCCCTCGAGCCAATCAAACACCGTCATCGGGCCGCATCCGCTGACCCCGCAATTGCCATTGCTCTTGCACCCACGCGGGGCGCCTCCTCCTTTGCTGCAGTTTGAACATGCCATGTGCACGAAGATACGGCGCAGGGCGAGGTGCAACAACGCGCAACGAGAAGGAAACTGCAACGGCCTACGCGGCCGGGCGCTTGAGCAATCCGTGGAGCTTGACGCTCAGGTCCATGAAGACGAGTTTGCCGTTGACATTCCCTTGGATGTCGCGGTGAGCGGCCTCGATGAGCTGCTGCATTTCGAGGACATTCGCGTGGTGGATGAACGGAGCGAATTTCTCCGCGAAAGCGCGTTCGCGGCTCGTGAGCCGCAGGGTTTCCATGGCGCCGTAGTTGCCGACGATGCATTGGCGAACCATGTGGAGGGCATAGACCAAAAACCGTTTCATCGCCTCCCGGCCGGGCTTCGCGAAGCGGTCGGACTGGTCGAGCAGTTCGGCGCCCTTGAGCCCCCAGCAAGCACGCATCCAGGCCACGAAGAGCTCGTGATCGGGGGCGGCTCCTCCGGCGCGGGCGAGGCGGAGGGCCGCGGCGAGGTTGCCTTCGACGACCCCGGCGAGCTCCGCTGCTTCGGTGGGGGCCAGTCCTGCGAGCCGCTCGAGGACGGCTGCGGTTTGGCCTTCATCCAACCGCGGAACCCGGACGGCCTGCACGCGCGAACGGATCGTGGCCAGCAGCTGGTCCATGTGCTCCGACACGAACAGCATCACCGTGCCATCGGTCGGCTCCTCGATCAGCTTGAGCATCTTGTTCGCCGTGTCCACCCGCATCGTCTCCGGGAGCCAACAAATCAGCACCTTCCGGCCGCCCTTGAACGACTTGAGCCCCAGCTTCCGGTTGATTTCCAGCGCTTCGTGCACCGAGATGAACAGCTGCTTCCGGTCGGCCCCGATGGCCTCTACCCACTCCTCCATTCCGAAGTACGGCTGGTCCTGCAGCAGCTTGCGCCACTGGCCTTGAAACGGCTGCGACAACGCCGTGTCGGACTTCTCGCCTTTGAAAAACGGAAAGCTCCAATGCAGGTCCGGGTGCTGCAAGGAATCGTGCGCTCGGCAGGAATCGCAGGCCCCGCAGGCATCGAGCTCACCCGGCGCCGCACATTGCATGTAGCGCGCATAGGCGCGGGCCAAACCCAGCGCCCCGCTCCCCTCCGGCCCATCGAACAACGAGGCGTGGGCCACCCGGTTCGAACGCACCGCGGCCCGCAGTTGCTCCCCCAATCCTTCGTGCCCGATGACGTCGCGGAAATACATGCCACGAAGGTAGCGCGCGAACCCGGAATGCGCCGCGTGTGCCGTTTAGAATGCCGCGTGCAAGGAAGCGTACACCCCGCGGCCCGCCCCCGAAATGCCCGAAGCAAACACGCGGTAATGCTCGTCGAGCAGGTTGCGCACGCCCACCCGCATTTGCAGCTTCTTGTGCAGTTGGATCGAGGATTCCACGTTGAGCGTGTACCACGAAGGGGTACCCGAAGGCAGCGCCTCGTCCGCATTGTCCGTGCCGCCGGGCCCGTATTCCGCGATGTCCTTCGTGCCGTTGAACAGGCTGTACACCTGAACGGAGAGCCAGCGGTGCTGGTAAACGGCGGAAACCCGACCGAACAGCGGGGGGATGTGGGCGAGCGGGGTGTCCGCAGACGCGTTGCGGCCGAAGGTCCAGTTGATGGCTCCCTCGACTTGGATGCGCGGAAAAAGCTTCGCCCGGCCTTCGAGCCGCAGCCCCCGGATGATGGCGCGGTCGGCGTTGATGTTGGTTTGGATGCGCGCGCTGTCGCCGGCGTACCACAGCATCGTGTCACCGTTGAGGGTGGCGAGCGTGGGGACGATGGCATCGATCCACCAGCTTTGGAAGGCGGTTGCTGAAATTTGGGCCAAATCCCGGCCGCCCACATTCCACGTCACCCCCTGCTCCACCGAGTACACGTACTCCGGCCGCAAGCTGTCATTCGGCACGGTCACCAAGCCGTCCTTCTCGAACACCTTGCCCACGTCGTCCACATTCGGATGCCGGAACCCCGACGAGGCCGTCGTGAACGCCGTCCAAGCCGGGCTCAGGTACCACTGGCCGGACAAACTGCCGGTCACCGCCCCCTTCGCTGAGGCGATGCGGTCGAAGGGCAGCTCCACAAAGCGGCTCGAATCGTAGCGGCAGTCGAGGCCGGCGAAGCTGTACCGCACCCCGCCCGAAACGGTGTGGTTCCGGATGGGCTTGCGGACCGTCAAGTACGCCCCGAGCGTGCGCATCGTGCTGCCTCCGTTGGGATAGCGTGTTTCCTCGCCGTCGTTCCGCTCCCCGCTCAAGAGGTCCTCGCTCCACGCATCGGAAACGACGGTGTTCCACGTTCCAGAAAACCCGGTGCCGACCCAAGCGTTGCGCCACACCCGCGGCTTGGACGCGGACACGGTCACACCCCAAACGTCCACCGTTTCCTCCTGGTGGTAGCGCGTGTTGGAGCCAAACCGGCGGGTGATGCGGTCTTCGCCGATGCGCTGGTAACTCCCCGTCACCGCTGTCTGCAGGTTGAACCGGCTGATGACGCCGCGGTAGTGGGCCGAGGCCATGAGGCGCTCCTGCGGGCCGTAGTACCATTCGGCCCATTTGGGCAGGCCATCCTTGCGGTCGTCGAACATGTCGTAACGCGGCACGTTGGAGGTGGTGCTGTACTGGGCATTGAGCGTCATGGTGCCGCCGGGCGCCGCAAACCGGATTTTTTGGAGGAGGTCGGTTTGGTCGTAACCCGAGCGCAGCTGCAGGTCCGGGTCTTCGTTCACCAGCACCGTGTCCACGCCGTTGATCCGAGCGGCGTAATCGGTGACGAGGCCCCACGTTGCGTCGCCGTGGCGCCGGCGCGTGCCTTGGCGCAGGTCGCCGAAATGGGAGCGGGTCACCGAGGTGAGGGAGCCGAAGTGGTGGCGGGCGATTTCCACATCCGCGTGCCCGGCCCAGCCGCTGTTGGGCGACCGGTAGGCGGTGGTGACGTTCACCTGCGTGCGCCGGGTTCCGAAGCTGGGTTCCCGCGTCCGGTAATGGATGACGCCCCCCAGCGCATCGCTTCCGAAGGCCACACTGTTGGGCCCAAGGATCACTTTTGTTTGGGCCAAAACCTGGGGGTCAATCGTGATGCTGCTCTGCAAGTGCCCACTCCGGTAAATCGCGTTGTTCATGCGGACCCCGTCCACGACCAGGAGGACGCGATTCGCCTCGAACCCGCGCAGCACAGGCGATCCCCCGCCCTGCTGGCTCTGCTGCACCAACACCGACCCCGTGGACCACAGCAACTCGGCCGACGTGCTCGGCACCTCCATCCGGCGCACCGGCGGCACCACCCCAAAGTTCCGCGACACCAGCGACTGCACCGACATGGCACTCACCCGCGAAGCCGCGTTTTCCGTCACAATCTCCGCCACATCGAGCGACACGAGGTCGTTCACCATCCGCACCCGGTCGGGCACCTGGTCTCCGGGAGCGAGGACAAGGTCCATGTAGCCGACACTGCGCACCACCAAGGTGTCGCTCGCAATGCGGTGAGGCAGCCGGATGCCCCCCTCTGCATCTGCCGCTTCCGCTGCCAGGGTCCGCTTGTTCATCACCACGGCAAACGGCAGGGGTGTGATGCCATCCGAATCCGTGATTTGCACCGGCCGGGTTGCCTCCGCCGTCACCGTATCCTGGGCACCCAAATCGCTGACCAAGGCTCCCAACAAAGCCACCAACCACCAAAATCCTAACTGCTTCACGTCGCCGAAAATTTGGAAAATTGATGCAATGATTATGCCGTAAAATGTTAAATTCACTCGAACACGGCCTCCAGCACTTCGTAGCTCTTGATGGTGCGTTCGCCGGTGAGGTGCAGCTGCACGTACCGCACCAATCCGAGCACGAGCTCCCGCCGCTGCTCCCCTGCCACTTGCGCTTCCTCACCGGCCACGAGCGCCACGTACGTCCGGGTGGACGCCGGGCTCAAATGCGCTTCGTCCGGGTGGTCCACCGGCAAGTAGTCGCCCGTGGCCAACTGCAGTCCGTGGCGATCGGAAGGCGGGGGGCTATCGGGAGCCAAACCGAGCAAATCCGTCAACCCCGCGAGGTACCGCACGTGCACGCTGGCCGGGCGCGGCGTTTCCTCCAGGGCGAGCACCCACTTCCATGTCCAGTCCACCACCTCCGGGTGCGGCGCTTCTTCAGGAAACGTTTTCCATAGGAACTCCGCGAGGAAGAAGGCCACTGCCGAGCGCCGCGCATCCCGGGTGAGGGCGTCGAGGCGGGCAGCGCGCTCCACCGTCCGGATGCGGAAGAGTCCCTCGGAACCTTTGCGGTGGATGCCGCGGGCGTCGAGGAGTGAGAGGGCGTGGTATTTGGCCCCCTCCCCCCGGGCCCTGCGCGATTTGCCCATGCGCACCCACACCGGGATGACGCCAAGCGTGCGGCTGAACACCCGAACAATGTGGCTGTCATCCCCGTAAACCGTCGAGGACAGTACGATCAACCGGTCCGCATCCAAATCCACTGAAGCCATGCCTGCGAAGGTCGAGCACAACGGCCGACCTTGGAACAAAAAACCGTGCAAAAGGGTTAGCACGAAGCGGCTTGTACTCGGCCGCGGCACGTAATTTCGCACCATGGAGCACCCTACTTATTGCCCGGACCGATTCCGCTACCACCGCCGCCCGACGCGCCAGGTGCACATCGGCGCCTTGACCCTTGGCGGCGACGCCCCCATTCGGTTGCAATCCATGACCACGACGGACACGTTAGATGTAGCGGGGACCGTGGCGCAATCGATTCGCATGATCGAGGCGGGCTGCGAATTGGTGCGGATCACGGCGCCCTCGAAGCGGGAGGCCGCGGCGTTGGGTCAAATCAAAAGCGAACTCGCCGCCGCCGGCTACGGACACATTCCCGTCGTCGCCGACATCCACTTCACTCCGAACGCCGCAGAAGTCGCGGCCGACCACGTCGAAAAAGTGCGCGTCAACCCGGGCAATTACGCGGACAAAAAGAAGTTTGAGGAAATCGAATACACCGATGCCTCCTATGCGGCAGAACTCGAACGCATCCGGGCCAAATTCACTCCCCTCGTCCTCAAGTGCAAGGCCCTCGGGCGGGCGATGCGCATCGGCACCAACCACGGTTCGCTGAGCGACCGCATCATGAGCCGGTTTGGCGACACGGCGGAAGGCATGGTGGAAAGCGCCTTGGAATTCCTGCGGATTTGCCGGGAGCACGATTACCACGACGTGGTCATCAGCATGAAATCCTCGAACCCGCAAGTGATGGTGCACGCGTACCGGCTGCTCGTCGCGCGCATGGACGCGGAAGGCATGGACTACCCGTTGCACCTCGGGGTGACGGAGGCAGGCGATGGCGAGGACGGGCGCATCAAGAGTGCTGTGGGCATCGGGACGCTGCTTGAGGATGGCTTGGGCGACACCGTGCGCGTGTCGCTCACCGAGGCGCCCGAGGCCGAAATCCCCGTGGCGCGCAAACTCGTGGAGCGGTATGCCACGCGTTCGAACGCGCCGGTGCTGGAGGCCGACTCGGGGGACTGGGATCCGTTTTCGTACACGCGCCGGGTGGCGCGGGAGGTGGGCAACGTGGGGGGCAAGCACGCGCCGGTCGTGGTGCACAGCTTGGTCGGGGACGAACCGCTCACGCCTGCGCGGCTCTTTGGGTGCGGGTACCGTTACAGCGTGCCGTTGGACAAGTGGAACTTGGATGATTCGGCCTGCGACTACGTGTATGTGGGCGCGCAGGAAGTGGGCTTCGAGCTGCCGGGAACGTTGAGCGTTTTGCAGGATGAACAGGTGTGGACGGGGCGTGAGCGGCATGTGCCCCTCGTGGAGGCAGCGAACTTCATGGACGAGCGGACGTGGGCCGTGGACCGGGTGTTTGTGGCGGCCCAAACCGACGACCTCCTCAACCCGGCGTTCCTTCGCCGTTTGCAGGAGGTGCCCCAAGCCGTGCTCGTGCTCAGAACCTCCGCCAATCACGCCATGGCCGACCTGCGGGCGGCTTGTTGGCGCCTCGATGCCGCCGGGTGCGATGTGCCGGTGGTGTGGCGCCGCGCCTACGGGACTGCGGATGCGGAGGCGTTTCAGCTGCACGCGGCGACGGACATGGGGGGCTTGCTGCTCGACGGGATGGGGGATGGGATTTGGCCCGAAGCGGAGCACATCGGCTTGCAAATCCGAAACTCCACGGCCTTCGGCATCTTGCAAGCCACGCGCACGCGGATTTCGAAAACCGAGTACATCAGCTGCCCCAGCTGCGGGCGCACACTCTTCGACTTGCAAGAAACCACGGCGAAGATCCGGGCGGTTACGAGCCATTTGAAAGGGGTGAAAATCGGCATCATGGGATGCATCGTGAACGGGCCGGGGGAAATGGCCGACGCCGATTACGGCTACGTGGGCACGGGGCCCGGCGTCATCACCTTGTACAAGGAGCGCGAAGTCGTGCAGCGGAATGTTCCAGAAGCCGAAGCGGTTGACGCTTTGATCGACTTGATCCGCCAACACGGGGACTGGGTGGAAGTGGCTGAACACGACGAAGCCGAAGGGTGATGCGCCAACCTCCGGCTTCGTTCATGTGGGTGACCGCTTAACCTGTCACTTGTTAAGCGTCAAAGCTATGCATGATGGTACAACGAGCATGTAAAGAATATGCAAAATCATGTTGCAGCGC
>CBFHPD010000163.1:0-1500 GCA_965657495.1 uncultured Flavobacteriales bacterium | reverse complement strand
GATGGGGCGATTCCCATTGCCACCCGTATTGCGTGGTGTACGTAAAGGGCACCGCCCCATCGGTCAGGTACGTCAGCGAATCCATCTCGTGGATGCGGTTCAAAAACTGGGCAGTACTGCCTTCTGAGAGGTAGGTGAATCCGAAGCGTGGCCCGGACATTTGGTTGACCGACGAGTTCTCCGGAACGGAGTTGAATCCCCAATCGCGGTTGGATTGACTGAAGAGTAACGTGCTCAAGGAGAGCAACAAAGCAGTGGTTGTGAGGCGCATGATGCAAGGGGGGTTTGGCGTAAGGTAGGACAAGAAGGCGGCGCAAAACAGATTCCTGACATGTTTTTACGTTCGGCCGCCTGGGCCGGTTGTTGTACATTACGCACATGAGTGGAAAGAAATTGCTGGTTTGGGCAACGGCGTTGTGGGTGTCCGGGCATGCCTTTGCGCAAGCGCCCTGTGCGTGGTTTGACCACGACGGGGACGGTTTCATCGGTGCGAACACGTGGCTTTACGTGTTGGGCCAATACGGCACCTCCGGCCCGATGGATGTGGATGCCTCGGGCAGCGTTGATGTGCGGGATTTGCTCGAATTCGTACCCTTCGCCCAGTGCAGTTGTCCGCAGGAATGGCGCCCGGAAACCACCGGGCCCTTTGAAGGCCTTGCGGTGGTGGAATATGCAGTTCACGAGGCAGCACTACAAGGACTCGTGGACCCGCTGCCGGCGGGCTCGGTAACGTACCGCCTGTATGCGCTGTTGAGTGAGCCCACCGATCGGGTGCTCGCGCTGTACGGTGATGCGGATGCCCCCCTCGTGTTCGAAGCGGAGGCCGCCTTTTACGGATTTGGATCGGGAACGGGGGAATCGGTCACCGTGCAGGATTACCAGCCGATGCTCGACGGTTTTTTCCCTGCGAACGCCTACACGACATGGCTCACGGTGGGGGTAGCTCCCGAAGATTTGCAAGGCCAAATCGGATACGTCACCGGCACGTCAAGTTGGCCAGACGACCAAGCCCCGCATGCCATAGCGGCGACGGACAGTGTAGGGGCGGCGTGGTTTGACTCGTTCTACCAAGGAGCCGGGAACGCGGGGAGTGCGTTGCTTGGTCAGTTCACCGTCATGGGGGAGGGAAGCTTCAGCGGGGTGGTCAACGTTTTGCTGGAAACGGCGAACGGCACGGGCATCGAACAGGTGGAAGGGGTGGCGTTTTCCTCCTCGGACTTAGCCGAAGTGGGGTGCACGGATCCCGCGGCTCAGAACTTCAATCCCGCGGCGCTTGTCCAGTTGGCAGGCAGTTGCGCGTACTTGGGGGACCTGGACGGGGACGGGGCGCTGACGGTTGCGGACTTGATGGCGTTGCTTGCGGCCTTCGGTTGCACGGATTGTCCGGTGGCGGATTTCGATGGCGACGGGGTGGTCGCGGTGCCCGATTTGCTCCTGTTCCTCGGCTGGGTCTAAGGCCAAATCCCGCAGGTCTTCACCGCTTGCGGCGCCCCAGGGTTT
>CBFHPD010000162.1:0-3478 GCA_965657495.1 uncultured Flavobacteriales bacterium | reverse complement strand
GGTTTCCGGCGCTTCGGTCGCGGGGACTGGGGCGCCTGTTTCCGCTGCCCGGAGAGGAAGCCGTCGAGCATCCGCCAAACGAACCAAACCACCACCGCCCCCAGGATCATGCGCAGCAACCCCATCACTTGCTGAGGTAGAGGTTGCGCTCGCTGTAGACCTTGCGGAAGAAGGGGTCGCGGAGGTTGGGGATGAACCGAATGGCTTCACCTGTCGACTTCATTTCCGGTCCGAGCTCCTTGTTCACCTCAGGGAACTTCTCGTACGAGAAGACCGGGATCTTCACGGCATACCCGTCTAGGTGCGGGTTGTGCGGGAGGTCCTTCAGTTTCGCCGCGCCCAGCATGACCTTCGTCGCGTGGTTCACGTACGGTTCGCCATAGGCCTTGGCGATGAACGGCACCGTCCGGCTCGCGCGCGGGTTCGCTTCGATGATGAACACTTGGTCGTCCTTCACCGCGAATTGAATGTTGATGAGGCCGACGGTTTCGAGGGCAAGGGCGATGCGTTGGGTGTAGTCCTCGATTTGGGTGATGACCAAATCGCCCAAGTTGTAAGGCGGCAGCACCGCGTAGCTGTCACCGGAGTGGATACCGGCGGGCTCAATGTGCTGCATGATGCCGATGATGCGGACTTCCTTGCCATCGCAGATGGCGTCCGCCTCGCATTCGATGGCGCCGTCGAGGTAGTGGTCGAGCAGGACCTTGTTGTCCGGCATGTCGCGGAAGATGTCGACGACGTGGCGTTCGAGTTCCTCTTCGTTGATCACGATCTTCATCCGCTGGCCGCCGAGCACGTAAGACGGGCGAACGAGGAGCGGGAAGCCAAGGGTGCGGCTGAGTTCGACCGCCTCTTCGGAGGTTTCGACGGTGCCGAACTCGGGGAACGGGACGTTCAAGTCCCGCAACAGGTTCGAGAAGCGGCCGCGGTCTTCGGCAAGGTCGAGCGCATCGTAAGACGTCCCGAGGATCCGGATGCCGTAGCGTTCGAGCTTTTCGGCGAGTTTGAGCGCGGTCTGGCCTCCCAGCTGCACGATGACGCCCTCCGGCTGTTCGTGCAGGATGATGTCGTAAATGTGCTCCCAGAAAACCGGCTCGAAATACAGCTTGTCCGCCGTGTCGAAGTCCGTCGAAACCGTCTCCGGGTTGCAGTTGATCATGATGGTCTCGTAGCCGGCCTCCCGGGCCGCCATCACCCCGTGGACGCAGCTGTAGTCGAACTCGATGCCTTGGCCGATGCGGTTGGGGCCGGAACCGAGGACGACCACCTTCTTCTTGTCGGTGCGGACGCTCTCGTTTTCGGCCTCGAAGGTCGAGTAGTAGTAAGGCGTCAGCGCGGGGAATTCAGCGGCGCACGTGTCGACCAGCTTGAAGACGCGGCGGATGCCCCGCTCGACACGGTGGGCGTGAATCTCGCTCTCCTTCACGCGAAGCAGGTGCGCGATTTGGCGGTCGGCGTACCCCTTTTCCTTCGCGGTCCGAAGGAGGTCGGTGGGCAGGGTTTCCAGCGTGTGTTGCGCGATTTGGCCTTCGAGGTGAACGAGCTCTTCAATCTGCTTCAGGAACCACTTGTCGATGCGCGTGAGCTCCTGAACCTTCCGCATGCTGATGCCCAGTTTGAACGCGTCGTAGATGTGGAACAAGCGGTTCCAGCTCGGGTGGGCCAAACTTTGGAAAATTGCATCCTGCTCGCGCAACTCCTTCCCATCAGCGCCCAGCCCATTCCGCCCCACCTCCAAGCTCTGGCAAGCCTTCTGCAGCGCCTCTTGGAACGAGCGGCCGATGGCCATCACCTCCCCCACGGCCTTCATCTGCAAGCCCAGCTCGCGGTTCGCCCCAGCAAACTTGTCGAAGTTCCACCGCGGCACCTTCACCACCACGTAGTCCAACGTCGGCTCGAACATCGCCGACGTCGACCCGGTGATCTGGTTCTTCAGCTCGTCGAGGTGGTAGCCGATCGCCAGCTTCGCGGCCACCTTCGCAATCGGGTAGCCCGTGGCCTTCGACGCGAGCGCCGACGAACGGCTCACCCGCGGGTTGATCTCGATCGCGATGATGTCCTCCGCTTCGTCCGGCGACACCGCGAACTGCACGTTGCAGCCGCCCGAAAAGTCGCCGATGGACCGCATCATCTTGATGGCCATGTCGCGCATCCGCTGGAACGTCGTGTCACTCAGCGTCATCGCCGGCGCCACCGTGATGCTGTCGCCCGTGTGGATGCCCATTGGGTCGAAGTTCTCGATGGAACAAATGATGGTCACGTTGTCATTGGCGTCGCGCAGCAGCTCGAGCTCGTATTCCTTCCACCCCAGCACCGCCTTGTCGATCATCACCTCGTGGATGGGGGACAAATGCAAGCCGCGCGTCAACGCCTCCTCAAAATCCTCCTTGTCATGCACCACCGCCGCTCCCGCCCCACCGAGCGTGTAGGATGCTCGGATGCACAACGGGAAGCCAAATTCCTGCGCCACTTCCTTGCCCTCGAGGAAGCTCTTCGCCGTGGTTTGCGGCGCCATCGGCACGTCGATTTCCTCCATCAGCTTCCGGAACTTCTCGCGGTTCTCGGTGATCTCGATGGCGTCGATGTCCACGCCGATCATCCGCACCCCGTATTCCTCCCAAAGCCCCATCTCGTCGCATTGGATGCAGAGGTTGAGCGCGGTTTGCCCGCCCATCGTGGGCAGGACAGCATCGATCTGCGGGTGTTCCTGCAGGATCTTCTCGATGGAAGTGGGGTCGAGGGGCTCGAGGTAGACGTGATCCGCCACAACCGGGTCGGTCATGATGGTGGCGGGATTCGAGTTGATCAGGACGACTTCAATGCCCTCTTCCCGCAGCGAGCGAGCGGCTTGGGATCCAGAATAGTCGAACTCACAGGCTTGTCCGATGACGATGGGGCCGCTGCCGATGAGCAGCACGGACTGGATGCGGTTGTCTTTGGGCATTTTTTTTTTACCCGACGAATCCCGGGGAATCCGTCAGGGAAGGCAACTCCTGAACTGCCGGCAAAATTAAGGTGCTGAACGGGGTGGTGCAAACGGGGATGTTCACGGCTTTTCCACAAGTCCGCCGTGCCCGACCTTTGTGGGATGGAATTTGCCACGAATCCCAGCCCGATGCGCCAGCGATCCGTTCTCAATGGGTGGCAGTTGGAATACGCGGCGGTGGATGTGGGGGCTGCTCCGCAGCGGGCCGTGGTTGCTTTGCACGGTTTTGCGCGGCCGCTCGAAGACCACTTGATTTGGCGCGAACACTGGCCGGAAGATGCGCGGCTCATCAGCATCCACCTCATGCACCACGGCGGCAGCGGCCCGGTGGACCCAGACCTGCCTCCCGATGCCGCCATCCCGCCCGCAGCGCTGCTGGAACACATCCAGCACATCGTCCGCCACGAGGGCTGCGACCCGGAGGACATGGACCTCATCGGTTATTCCATCGGCGGACGCATCGCCCTGACGCTGCTCGTCGAGGCTCCGCAT
>CBFHPD010000161.1:0-8381 GCA_965657495.1 uncultured Flavobacteriales bacterium | reverse complement strand
CGGCCAAGAGGTGACCTTCAACCTCATCGCCCTGACCGACGCCGAACTCGAGCTGACGTCGGCCGCCGGCGAAATCCTCGCCTCCGAGTGGGTTCAAGGGGACTGGGCCGCCACCGTTTGTTTAGAAGACGGGTGTTACAACTTCCGCTTGGAATCGGCCGATGGCAATTCGCTCCAAGGTTCGTTTGCCATGATGATGTTGGAGGACGGCACGGTGGCCACCATGGTGGCCGGCAATGCGCCCCTGATGGATGAGGACTTCGGCATCGGCATGGAATGCGGGAACGGAACCAACGGGTTCACCCCCGGCGGGTCGCCCTGGGATTTCGATGAAACCATTGCCTTCGCCCCCTACCCGAACCCAACGGAAACGGTGGTGAATGTGAACGGTGGCGGCTGGGACGAACAATTCCCCATCGACGTGACGGTGCGGGATGTTGCCGGCAAGGTGGTGCACCGCATGCGCGTTCCTGCTGGGGGCACCCCGCGCATCGAGGTGCATGCGTGGCCCGCTGGCATGTACGTGATGGACATCCGGCAAGGGGGACGCGTGGGGCACGCGCCGTTCATGAAAGTTCGGTAAGGCCCAGTAAGCTTCAAACAAAACGCCCGGCTCGCAGGAGCCGGGCGTTTTATTTGAGGCCCATTGCGCTCATTCCCCCACGCGCTCCGCCACCATGTAGTCCGAACGTCCGGGATCGCTGCGCGAAATCATTTCGGCCAAAAAGCCGGCCAAGAAGAACTGCGCCCCCAAGATCATCCCCGCTAAGGAGATGTAGAAAGCGGAAATCTCGGTGATGTTGCGCGCTTGTTGTTCCATGCCGGTCACGGAAGCTTCGACGAGGGCCACCAATTTGGTCCCCACCACCATGATGAGTCCCAAAGCGCTGATCAGGAACATCACCGACCCGAGCGCCCCAAACAAATGCATGGGTTTGCGCGAGAAGCGGGACATGAACCCGATGGTCATCAGGTCGAGGAACCCGTTGACAAAGCGCTCCAGCCCGAACTTTGAGCTGCCGTACTTGCGCGCTTGGTGCTGCACCACCCGCTCACCAATCCGATCGAACCCCGCGTTCTTCGCGAGCATCGGAATGTAGCGGTGCATCTCGCCTTGGACTTCAATCGCCTTGACCACTTCCCGGCGATAGGCCTTCAGCCCGCAGTTGAAGTCGTGCAATTCAATGCCACTGACTTTCCGCGTGGCCCAGTTGTACAGCTTGGTGGGGATCGTCTTGCTCAGCGGGTCGTGGCGTTTTTTCTTCCATCCACTGACCAAATCCAATCCGCCCTCCAGCACCTGCTCCTCCAGCGGCAAGATTTCATCCGGGCTGTCCTGCAAGTCCGCGTCCATGGTGATGACCACCCGGCCACGCACCGCTTGAAACCCCATGTGCAAGCCTGCGCTTTTCCCGTAATTGCGGGCAAACCGCAACCCGACGACGCGCTCCGGATCCGCCGCGTGCAAGGCCGAAATGACCTCCCACGAATCGTCGCGGCTCCCGTCGTCCACAAAAACCACCTCGTACGTGCGCCCGACCAATACGCGATCGATCCACGCCTTCAGTTCGGGCAAGCTTTCCTCCTCGTTGTAAAGCGGTACAACGATGCTCAAATCAATGCCTGGGGACTCCTTCATGGTATTCAACTACGATGCTGCGCGGCGAAAGGTTCCAATCACACAAAATTCACGGGCTCCCGCCGCCGCAAGACCAGCGCCATGATGGCCGTCGGGAAGAGATACAGCAGTACGCTCACAAGGCCGCCTTGGATCAAACCGCCGGGGGTGAGGGATTTGCGGATTTCCGGTTCCAAAGTAGCGGTCAATTCGGCAAGGTCGTCTGCGCTTTGGCCCATCATCTCCATGACTTTCGCCATTTGGTCATGCGTCGCACGAACCGCCATGTCCACCAATCCCGGATCGATGACGGTGTAGAGCACGATGGAAAACCCGATCACCACCGCCGTCATCGTCAACGCCACCAACATGCCATGCCCCAAGGCCCGTCCGTACGAAATGAATCCGCCTTCATCCGTTCGCACAGCCTTGATTCCCAGGTACAACCCTGCAAAGAGCAGGATCCAACTTGACAGGCTTGCCCACGTACTGAACAGCATGTCGGTTTGCACCACATACATCACCAGCGACAGCACCGCCTGCAACCCGCCCACTGCTGCGCCGTGCTGGATGGAAAGAAAATTGATTTTCATGCCGCGAATGTAGTGTGAGTTGGGAAGAATGCGGTACCTTTGCACGGGGCAAGTCTCTTACGGCCAGCTCCCGCTGAATCCCCCAGGTCCGGAAGGAAGCAAGGGCAGGCGGTTGTAGCGGCGCGATAAGAATCGCTTGCCCTTTTTTCATGCCCTGAAGTTTCGTGAACAACGTGCGTCTGCAGGGCCGGCGAATTCGGGAGGACGGCGTTCGGGTTTGGGGCCAAATCAGTGCATCTTTGCATCCTACCCACCCAGACACACGCCATGGACGCCCCCCAACCCATTCAGAAAATCCTCGTAGCGAACCGCGGTGAAATCGCCCTGCGCGTCATGCGCACCGCCCGTGAAATGGGCATCAGCACGGTCGCCGTGTTTTCCGACGCAGACCGTGAGGCCCCGCACACCCGCTTCGCAGACGAAGCCGTGCACATCGGGCCGTCCCCCTCTTCCGAGAGCTACCTCATCGCAGACCGCATCCTCGATGCTGCTCGGCAAACCGGCGCCGACGCCATCCACCCCGGTTACGGCTTTTTGTCGGAGAACGCGTCATTTGCAACGGCCGTGCGCGCGGCGGGAATCCGCTTCATCGGCCCCGAAGCCCATGCCATCGAGACCATGGGATCGAAGTTGGCCGCGAAGGAGACCGTCATGCAACGCAACGTCCCCTTGGTGCCCGGCACCGCTCACGCCATCACCGATCCCGAGGCGGCCCGGGCGGTGGCCGAGGAAATCGGCTACCCGTTGCTCATCAAGGCCAGCGCTGGCGGCGGGGGAAAAGGCATGCGGGTGGTGGAACGGGCGGAAGATTTGGCGAGCCAATTTGACCGGGCGGTTTCCGAAGCGATCAACTCCTTTGGGGACGGTTCGGTGTTCTTGGAGCGGTTTGTGACCTCGCCCCGCCACATTGAGGTGCAGGTCTTGGCCGACACCCACGGCAACACCGTGCATTTGTTCGAGCGCGAGTGCAGCATTCAGCGGCGCCACCAAAAAGTGGTGGAGGAAGCGCCATCGGCCGTGTTGACGCCGGCGTTGCGCGAGGAGATGGGCGCCTGTGCCGTCGAAGTGGCCCGCAGCTGCGGGTACGTGGGTGCGGGCACGGTGGAGTTTTTGTTGGATGACCAAATGCGCTTCTACTTCCTCGAGATGAACACCCGGCTGCAAGTGGAGCACCCGGTTACGGAGTGCATTACGGGCGTGGATTTGGTCCGCGAACAAATCCGCATCGCCGAAGGCCACCCGCTGTCCTTCAGCCAATCCGACCTGCGCATCCAAGGCCACGCCATCGAACTGCGGGTGTATGCGGAGAATACGGCGGAGGGCTTCCTGCCGGCCACCGGGGCCTTGACGCGTTACCGGCCGCCCGTGGGCACGGGGGTGCGGGTTGACGACGGGGTGCAAGAAGGCGGTGAGGTCCCCATCTATTACGACCCCATGCTGGCGAAGTTGGTGGTGTCGGGACCGACCCGGGAGGCGGCCATCGACCGAATGCTGCGCGCCATCGACGGGTACGAAGTGGTGGGCGTGGAAACAACGCTTGACTTCGGGCGGTTTGCAGTGGACCACACCGCGTTCCGGTCGGGCGCATTCGACACCCACTTCGTGGGGTTGTACCACTCGGCGGAAGCAGAACAGCGGGCTTTGGGCTGCAGCGATGACGTGGCGAGCCGCTTGGCAGCGGGAGCAGTGGCAGTGGCTTTGAAAGGGGCGCAGGAGCAAGTTCCCACGGCGGCGTCCCCTTGGCGCTCAGCCCGGGTCTGAGGGGGGCACAGGCACACCAGGGAGCCAAGCTGACCACAGCGCTCGGAGGCCGGCGGAGGCCGTCAAATGGAGCTGCACGCCACGGCGCAAGGGAATGGGTTCGGGATCCACAAGAACAAGTTGGGCCGCATCCGGCAAGGCATCCACGATGCCGGCCGCTGGGTACACCCGGAGTGAGGTGCCCACCACGAGCAAAGCATCGGCCCCTTCCAAAGCGTGCAAGGCCAACGGCCAGTTGGGCACGTCCTCCCCAAACCAGACCACGTCGGGCCGCAAGCGGTGGCCCGCTGGGCAGCAGTCGGTGGCCCGCACTTCCCAGCGCTCCCATGGGTAGGACGTCGGGTCAGGGCCAGAGCTGCGGACGCGGCGCAGTTCGCCGTGGAGGTGCAGAACTTGGGAGGAGCCGGCGCGCTCGTGGAGATCGTCCACGTTTTGGGTCACCACCCGCACGTCCGCATGCTGTTCCAACGCCGCGATGAGCCGGTGCCCCGCGTGCGGCGCCACTTCCTCCACCAGCTGCCGACGCCGCCGGTTGTAAAACGCAGTCACCCGGTCCGGATCGCGCTCCCACGCCTCCGGGGTCGCCACGTCCTCCACCGCCACCTGCTGCCAAATGCCGCCGTGCGTCCGGAAGGTATCCACCCCACTCTCCGCGCTCATCCCAGCGCCCGTGAACACCACGAGCTTGCGCGGCAACGTACCGAGTTCTTGTTCCATGCTGAGAAGGTAAAATCCCTGCCCTATCTTTGCAACCCATGTCAGGACGCCATTTCATCATCTACGATTTAGAAGCCACTTGTTGGCGCAGCCCCAAACCGAAGCAGGTGGAGGTGATTGAAATCGGGGCGGTGAAGGTGAACGAACACCTCGAAATCATCGACGAGTTTTGCGCGTTTGTCAAGCCGACGCTGCACCCGAAAATCAGTCCGTTCTGCACGAAGCTGACCTCCATCACCCAGCGGGATGTGGACCCGGCCGGGCATTTCGACGAGGTGGTGCTCGACTTTGAGGAATGGATCAATCCGAACGAGGTGCGGGCGGTGTTGATGAGTTGGGGCGAATTTGACAAGCGGCAGCTGCTGCTGGACGCCAAACTCCACCAGCTCGAGCTCCCGTGGCTCCGCTACCACGCCTGCCTGCAAATGCACTACAGCCGATGGAAAGGGTCGAAGAACCAAATCGGCCTGAAGAACGCCATGACGATGGAAGGCTTAGAGTACAGCGGCACCCAACACCGGGCCATCGAGGACGCGCGCAACATGGCGCGGTTGTTCCAAGTGGTGGCACGTCCCATGTCATTGGTAGAAGGGTGAAGGCCACGCGGGACGCGGCAGGTCGGGTGGCCTTTCTGGTGCGTCACCTGTTCAGAACGGAATTCAGGCAAGGCCATGCGTTGGTCGGACTGCTCCTCTTTGCGCTCGCCTCGGTGTACGCGGCGTTTCAGGCCGTGGGCGACGACGCAGGCGCCGAGAGTTGGAATGCGCTGGTGTGGATCGTGCTCATCTTCACGGCCTTCAATGCCATGGCGCGACCCCACGCCGATGACCGGCCGGAAAACCGGCATTACCTCACCCACGTGGTGCGCCCTGTGGAGTGGGTGCTGGCACGGACGCTGTACCACTGGGGGTTGATGACGGTGCTCGCGGCGCTGGTGTTTGGCGCGTTCGCCTTGTTTTTGGGCACGGAGCATGTGGGGGGCGGGCGTGCGGGGTGGCTGTTGCTGGGGTTGGAACTGGCGGGATGGGCACTAGCGAGCTGCTTGACGCTGCTGGCGGCGATTGCTTCGCTCGCGGGTGCGGGATTTGGGCTGACGGCGGTGATGGGGTTGCCGCTCATCATGCCCATCGTGCTGGTCGCGACGCGGTTTGGGGCGGATTTGATGAGCGGGATGACCGGGGCTGAGACCGTGGAAAACTTGCTTTTTTTGGGAGCCTTAGCAGGGGGCATCACCGCCTTTGGCTTGGTGTTGTTCCCTTACCTTTGGCGAGATTAATCGCGCATGGATTACCGAGTCGTAACGGGTGCAGGAGTTGTGCTTCTGCTGTATGTGTTCGCCATGGTCGCCTGGGTGCCGTTGGGACCGGGGTTGGTGGAGGTGGTGCGTTCAGGGGAAGCAGAGGCCACGGTGATCGGACACGGCACGCATTTCCAAGCGAACGGCGGGGAATTGCGGGTGTTCGCCGGCGTACCGGGGAATTTGTTCCCGGTCGCCCATGAACCGCTGAGCGACACGCAGTTGGCGCTGAAATTGAACTGGCCCGATGCCTTGCCCTCGCGCTCGCTCGACGTCTTCATTCAGTCGCCGATGGACGGCACCCTCTCGCTCGCGAACGCCTTTTTCCTCGAGGATGCGGAGGTCGACGAGGCCATCCGTTTCCCCGCGGTGGAGGCCTTGCCCGATGGCCAAACACTCCGTTTCCACTTCCCGTTCCAGCCGCAGATTTTTGAAACCATCCGGAATTTGATGCTCCACGTGCCCATGTGGTTCACGATGTTCTTCTTGATGGGCATCTCCTTCGCACAATCCATCCGGCATTTGGGGGCCAAATCCCTGGGCGCCGCCGACGAAAAAGCCGCATCTTCTGCCCGCACCGGCCTGTTCTTTGGCATCATCGGGTTGGTCACGGGCTCGCTCTGGGCCCGGTTCACGTGGGGCGATTGGTGGGTGGCGAGCGACCCGCAACTGAACGGTGCCCTGGTGACCGTCTTGGTGTATGCGGGGTACCTGGTGCTCCGGGCCGCGGTGGAAGACCCGGTGTTGCGGGCGCGCATTTCGGCTGTTTTCAACCTGTTCGCCTTCGTCCTGCTCATCATTCTGCTGATGATCTTCCCGCGGTTCAGCGAGAGCCTGCACCCCGGAAAAGGCGGCAACCCCGGCTTCAACACCTACGACCTCGACAGCAGCCTCCGCGCCGTTTTTTACCCGGCGGTCATCGGCTGGATTTTGCTCGGTTATGGCATGTACCGGGTGCGCTGGCGGATGGAATCGTTGAACCGCAGATTGAACCAATTGACATGATGAACTTGATGCTCACGGTAACCCACCCCATTGAGGGATTGTTCTTCGGCGCCGGCAAGGCGGGCGTGGTCGTGGGGGTGGCGGCGATGATCCTCATCGGTTTGTTGCTTTGGATTTGGTCCGCTCACCGCAAATTGAACGCCCTTGAGCAGCGCATCGAGGAAGTTGCCCAAACCCCGGCTCAGGAAACTGCGCCCATCACCCCCCACCGCTCATGAAACGCTCGCACCTCATTTTGCTGTTGCTGACAGCCGGCCTCGTGGGCACGCTCATTGCCACGCTCACTTCGACTGCTCGCTCAGTCACCTTCGCCGAAGCGAAAACCGGACAGGCAGACACCTACAAGGTCTCGGGCACCCTCGTCCGCGAAGCGCCCGTCCTCTACGACCCGCAAGTCGACGCGGGCTTGACGGAGTTCACGATGCAGGACCAAGCCGGCAACACCGCCAAGGTCTACCTCTACGAGGCCAAGCCCACCGGGCTCGAACGTTCGGAATCCATCGACCTCTACGGTCACTTCGAAGGCGAAACCTTCCACGCCGACCGGATGCTGATGAAGTGCCCTTCGAAGTACAACGAGCAAAACCACGTGTTGGGGGCTGAAGCAACTGCAGGCTGATGGAATACCTCGGGGAATGGACGGCCGTGGCTGCATTGGGGCGGGGCTTGATTGCCCTCGCTTTTGTGAGCTCAATGGTGGCCACAGTGGCGTATTTGAAAGGTTGGCTCACCCTGGCGCGGCGAAGTTTTGTGGTGCACGCCGGTGCGATTTTTGCGGCCATCGCGTTGATGTTCGCCCTGTTCATCGGGCACCGCTACGAGTTCCAGTACATCTGGAAGCACCTGAACAACGAAATGCCCATGCGTTTCATTTTCAGCGCATTCTGGGGAGGTCAGGAAGGCGGGTTCCTGTTGTGGATGTTTTGGCACAACGTGCTCGGGCTCGTCTTCATGCGCGGCCGGCAGTCCTACACCCCCACGGCCATGGCCGTGCTTTCGGGGATTGAGTGGTTCCTGACGTCGATGCTGCTGGGCGTGTACTTCGGTGACTTCCAGCTCGGCCTCGACCCGTTCTTGTTCATGCGGGATGCGGCGGAAAACATCGGGCTGCCTTGGACCCAGCGGCTTGACTACCTGTCCTTGCCCTTTTTCCAAGACGGCCAAGGGCTGAACCCCCTGCTTCAGAACTATTGGATGACCATCCACCCCCCTACCCTGTTCCTGGGGTTTGCGTCGACGAGCATTCCGTTCGCATTGGCCATTGCGGGGTTGCGCGATCGGGCGGACCGTTCGTGGATGCGCGCGGCGTTGCGGTGGTCGGTGTTTGGAGTGGGCATCCTCGGCTTGGGCATTTTGATGGGCGGGGCTTGGGCGTACGAGGCCCTGAGCT
>CBFHPD010000160.1:0-23253 GCA_965657495.1 uncultured Flavobacteriales bacterium | reverse complement strand
TACACGCCACCCCAATACGGGTCCGCATACGGAGCATGTGGTGGAGGTGTGGTACGGTGGGCATCCGTATGCGGACCCGTATTGGGGTGGCGTGTACTTCGCCTCGGACTACATCTACCACTTGGGCATCGGCCTCACGAGCATCCCGCCCAACTTCGGCAAGGTGTGGCACCCCTGCTTCGACAACTTCGTGGAGCGGGCAACGTACACTTGGCACGTGACCACCGCGGGCGGGCGCACGGCCCATTGCCAGGGGACGTTCTTGGGCGAAACCGCGCTCGGCGGGGACACGGTCCGGCGCAGCTTCACGTTGCAGCACCCGATCCCGACGCACCTCGCGGCTTTCGCCGCAGCGAATTACGTGGACAGCAATTACGTGCACACGGGGAACTACGGGGACGTGCCCGTGCGGCTGACCGGCAAACCGGCGCACATCAACGGGATGGTCAACAAATTCCAGGATTTGGGCTATGCCATCGATGCCCTCGAATACTGGTGGGGGCCTTACGCTTGGGAACGCGTCGGCTACGTGCTCACCACCGACGGTGCCCTCGAAATCCCGACCAACATTGCCTACCCGCAGTTCATGGTGGACGAATCCAATGCGGCCAACGGCGACCTGTTCGCCCACGAGCTCGGCCACCACTGGTGGGGGGACCTCGTCGCACCGACGCTCCACAACCACATGTGGATCAAGGAAGGACCCGCGGAATACAGCAGCCACTTGTTCGTCGAATGGAAGGATGGGCCGGAGGCGTTTGTGGACCTCGTGAAGGACAACCAGCTCTTCGTCCTCGAGCAAGCGCACATCCAGGACGAGGGGTTCTACCCACTTTCGCCCATGCCGGATGCCCAGATTTACGGGCGGCACACGTATTACAAGGGGGCGGCGATGCTGCACAATTTGCGGGCATACCTCGGCGATGACCTCTACCGCGAGGCGATGCAGGGGGTGATCGCAACGCACTATGACGCGCACATGGACGCGGACGTGTTCCGAGCGACCTTGGAGGATTTGACGGGCATGGACCTCGATCCGTTCTTCGACGCATGGATTTACCAGCCCGGGTTTTCGACGTGGGTCATTGATTCCCTACAAGTTGCTCCGCTGGGATCGCCTGTTCCGGCGACGACGTTGCACGTGCAGCAGAAGTTGCGGGCGTGCGAGAATTTCCACGAAGAGGTGCCGTTGGACGTGACGGTTTGGGATGCGGATTGGAACCGAGTGGAAGGCCAAATCACGGTCTCCGGCGCCACCGACGCCGCCACCGTGGAGCACCTCGGCATCTCCGAACCCGCCATGATCGCCCTGAATGCGAACGGGCGCCTGAACCAAGGCCGCATGGACATCAACGTGCCCGTGACCGGCACGCAGGGACTCGCGAACCTCCCTTGGGTGGAGATGCGCCTCGGGTGCGACGCCATGCCGGAGGGCGACAGTGCGCTCGTGCGCATCGAGCACCACTGGGCGGCGCCGGATGCAGGACCGGTGGCGCCGTACGTGGACGAGCTGAGCGGGACACACTTTTGGGTGGTGGACGGGATCTGGCCGGAGGCTGCGGACGAGATGATCTTGGACGCGCGGTTGCAGTATTACGGGAACGACGCCGACGACCTGGATTTCCCGCTTTATGGCGACACGGAGGAGGGGGCGTTCTTGGCTTGGCGGCCCGGGGCGGGCGCACCGTGGGTGGAGTACCCGGACTACGAATGGCAAGGCGGGGCACTGACGAATGGGAGCGGTATTTTCAAGGTCCTGAAGCTGCGGAAGGGGCAGTACGCCTTTGCTAAGGGCGATGTTTCAGTGGGGATTGAACCGGATGCCGGGGGGCTGGCGTTGGCGGTATTCCCGAATCCGGCGAGCGAGCAGTTGACGGTGCGCTTGGAGCCGGGCGAGGGAGAGGTCCAAATCTTCGACGCGGCAGGTCGGAAGGTAGGGCAGCGCCTCGCCGGCGGGGATGCCACCGTGGTTTGGGATGTGAGCGACTGGGCGCCCGGGGTGTACGTTGCGGTGGCGGGGCAGCGCAGCGCGCGCTTCGTGGTGGAGCGTTAACGGACCGGGCGGGCCGCGATGAGGCCCCGGCCGGCGAGCCATGCGGTGCCGCCATCGGCGGTGAAGCGGACGGTCAAGAAGGACGAGTCGCGCTCGTGGGTCCACGTCCGGCCGCCGTCCGATGAACGGTCGATGCCCGGAATGCCGACGGCCCAGAGTTGCGCGCCGTCTGTGCCCGGTACGGCTTGGATGCAGGAGCGGTAGCCCGGGCCGGATCCCGGTGCATGGAGGGCCCAAGAGCGGCCGCCGTCGGAGGTGCGGACCTTGTTGGCGGAGGCATCGTCCATGTCTTCCCAGTTGCCGCCGATGGCCATGCCGTCCGTGTCGCTCCACATGGCGAGGGAGAACATGCCGGTCATGGGGCCGCCTTGGAGGATGGGCGTTTCGGTGACGGACCAGGTTTGGCCCCGGTCCGCGGTGTGCAACACGCGCGAAGCCGCTCCCCCTGTGATGCACCACGCCGCATCACCGCGGGCCACCACATTCGTATTGCTCGCTGCAAACGCCGCTTCACCCGGCACGGCTTCCGGCAAGCGCTCGCACGGCACCCGCTGCCACGACCGGCCGCCGTCCCGGGTCAACGCCACGCTCGCACACCGCGCATCCGGAGCACTCGGATCCCCGAAGGCCACGCCCTCCGCGTCATCCCAGAACGCCACCGCATCCCAGAAGACGCCCGCGCCGTCTTCGCGGTAAACGACCTCCCAGTTCCGCCAATCCTCCGTGCGCAAAAAGCTCCCCGGAGACCCCACCGTCACGGCAACGCCCGCGCCTCCAACGATGGCCACAGCGCGCACCTCGGGGCGTTCGCCCGCGAGCCGGAGGGTGTCCACGTGCCATGTTTGGCCTGCATCAAACGTCACCCCCCAACACCCCTTGCTTCCCGCAAACAGCACCGTGTCCACCCCGGCCACCTCCAGCGCCCGGATGCTCACACCCGGTACCGCCCATTCCGCCGGCACCTGCGTCCCGCATGCCGCTAACACCAGCGCTCCGTAAATCCATGCTCTCATGCCCCGCAAATTAAGGCGCGGGCAAAAGCGTCAACGAGCGGACCACCGCCTCGATTTCGCGCATGTACTCCCGCTTGTTGAAATACGGCGCGTAGGAGTAGCCCTCCACGGTCACGAGCCGGCCTCGCGCAGCATCGTACGTCGTCAAGCTGTAGAACGGCCCGCCCATGTAATCGTTCTCGACCCGCCACAACCCGCGCAATTCCGAGGCGAACTCCCCGTGGAAGGCCACCTCCTCGTACGTCGGGTGGTAGCGCATTTCGGTCGTCATGAAGGAGCCGGGCGATGGCCCTTCCACGTGCTTCCGCAACCGGCTGTTTCGCTCGCGGAGGCGCGACCGCATCGAGAGCAACGTATCGCTCGTGTACGGCTCGAAGTAAATGAAAATGCCTTGCTGCACGTCGTGGTTTTCGCCGCCTTTCATCCGCGTCATTTGGCGATCGATCCAAATGAAATCATCGGTTTGGTGGGCGAGCTGGGCGTCGCGCGGCAGGGTGAGCATCACCCCGTATTGCGTGGCCAAATCCCGGCCCAGCGCCTCGTTCGTCGACAACGCCACCAAATCCCCAAACCGGTTCACCTCCTCCCGGTGCAGCACGCTGACCAAATCCGCGCGCCGCTCGTGAAACCGCTGCGCCAGCGCCGCCACCGACCGCGCCTTGCCGGCGATGTAGAGTTGGCCCGAGGCGAACCGGTCGCGGTAAATCTCCACCGACGGTTCTTGCGTGTCGATGCGGTCCGCGAGGTCGATGTTGATGATGTTGCGGTGCGGTTTCCAAAACCGATCGAACTCGTCGCGCGGCAAGAACACCAAATCAAATTCCGGCTCGTATTGGGGCAGCACGGCGTAAGGTTCCCCGAAGATGCTCCGCAACGTGTCGCCGAGCGGACCGTCCCAAGTGCGCTGGTCCGTGACCACCACCAATTCACCGGACGCCCCCACCTTACCGGGCAGTGGCATGCGCGCTCCTTCCTGGCTGCCGCACGCGGCGAGCAAGGCCACTGCGAGGAGGCTATAGAGAACTCGGATCTGCATGGATGTAAAGTTTTTGGCCCACCCGGATCATGGACCCGCTGATGCCGTTCCATTCCTTCAGCTGGCGCACCGTCACGCCGTATCGGTTCGCAATGCTGCCGAGCACATCCCCACTCTTCACGCGGTAGACGACCGGCTCCGGAATGAACTCGATTTCCGGGGTTTCCTCGGGTTTGTAGGCCAACATTTGGTCCTCCAGCGCAATGAACGAAGGCACCAACTCCACTGGCAGCCGCACGGGCCAAACATCCGGCGCCCCGGGCAAAATCTGCTGCCGATACATCGGATTCAGGCGCTCCAGCGCAGACACGGAGATGGGCAACTCGGCTGCGATTTGGTCAAACCGCATGGTCGCCCGCACGTGCAAGGTGTCCAACTCCGTCCAAGCCGGCAGCGGATCCGTGGGGTAAATGTTGTGCTCCATGTGAAAGTTCATCAAGTACGCCACCGCCACAAACGCCGGCACGTACCCCCGCGTCTCAGCAGGCAGCCACGGCCGGATTTCCCAGTACGTCCGCTTCCCCCCACTCCGGCGAATCGCCTTGTTCACGTTGCCCGGCCCGGCGTTGTAAGCCGCCAGGGCAAGGTACCAATCCCCATACATTCCGTACAGCTTGCTCAGGTACCGGCACGCCGCGTCTGTGCTGCGCTCCGGATCCTTCCGCTCATCGATGTAGCTGTCCACCCGCAAGCCCATCGACTTGCCCGTGGCGTACATGAACTGCCACAAGCCCGTGGCCCCCGCCCGCGAGCGCACCACCGGGTTCAGCGCGCTCTCGACGATGGGCAAGTACTTGAGCTCCAACGGCATGTCGTAGCGGTCGAGCGCCGCTTCGAACATCGGAAAGTACAGGTCCTTGCGCCCGAGCATCTCACCGAGGTGGTTCCGCCGCTTCGAGGTGTAAAACGCTATGCGGCTGTGCACCAACGAGTTCCAGGCCAAATCAAGCGGCGACTCCGCATCGAGCAGCGCCATCCGATTCCGGATCGCCTCCTCGTCCAATTCCGGCACTTCCCCCGGCTCAAAATCCCGGATGTTCCACAGCGCCGTGTCCACGGACAAGCAGTTCGCTTCGCTACACCAGCCGACCCACACCGTGTCCCACGCGTACCAAGCCGTATCCGGCTGCCACACCACCGTGTCCGCTGTCAACAACGTGTCTTGTACGTTCAGTTCAACCTGAACGGAATCCTGGGCAAACGCCGCTACTCCCCACAACACCGCCAACAAACCGCCCCAAAACCGCCCCATTCAATCCTCTTTGATCCGGTCGCGGTCTTCGTTGTTGGTGGCGTCCTTGAATTCCTTCACGCCCTTGCCCAGTCCGCGCATAAGTTCCGGGATCTTCTTGCCTCCGAACAAGAGCAAAACGATCAACGCGATCAGGATGATTTGAGATGGTCCGACAGCACCCATGGCCTTTGAATTTGAGCGCAAGTTCAGAAGAAATCCCGCTGCTTCCACTCATTTAACGTTCGAACTGCGGCTTCAAGGCAGCACTTGGTGGTTGTCCAAAAGCCGCACACCCCCTACCATCGCCGCCACCACCGCAAAATACGGTCCGGAAATCTCCGCCGCCCACGGCGCAAAGGTGTCGCGGTGGACCAAATCAAAATAGGCCAACGCCACACCAGGCACATCCACCAGCGCGGTGCGCGCTGCATCCGTGGCCACGGTTGGAGATGCGCCTTCATCCAGTGCGTTCTCGAGCTGGAACAGCGCCTGCGAAATCGCCAACGCGGTCGTGCGTGCCCCCGGCGACAAACGGATGTTGCGCGAACTCAGCGCCAGGCCATCGGCATCCCGCACCAACGGGCACCCCACAACTTCCACCGCGGGGTGGCGCTCCTGCGTCATGGTGCGCACCACGGCCAATTGCTGCAGATCTTTCTCGCCAAAAAAAGCGGCATCCGGCAGCACCGCTTGGAACAACTTGTCCACAATGGCCACCACGCCATCGAAATGTCCGGGCCGATCCGCGGCTTCCCAGTCCCGGGTCAACGAACCGTAATCCACCTCCTCAGCGTGCGGTATGCCCGCGTACATCGCCCCAGTTTCCGGCATGAAAACCGCATGCCCCCCTGCCGCTTCCACCAAACGCACATCCGCTTCCGGCGTCACGGGGTAATTCGTAAAGTCCTTGTTGTCATTGAATTGCGTGGGGTTTACAAAAATGCTCACCACCACGCGGTCGCACTGCTGAGCCGCCCGCTCGATCAACGAAGCATGGCCCGCGTGCAGGGCTCCCATGGTCGGAACGAAGCCCACTCGAAGGCCCATGGATTTGGCCTCAAGCACCCACGCTTGCGCCGCTGACACCTCCTTCAACACCGGAAAGGCTATCGTCTGTTTTCCTTGATTCATCGCGGGTTTCGCTTGGATTATGACAATAAATTGACTACTTTTGTACCGGTCGGTCTTTAAGCACAAGTGATGAGTAAACCAAGGATTCTTTACGTTTCGCAGCACGTGGTACCCTTCCTCCCTGCGACCCAGATGAGCAGTGTCAGCCGTAACCTGCCTCAGGGCATTCACGAGAAAGGACGTGAAATCCGGGTGTTTACCCCCAGGTTTGGCAAAATTAACGAACGCCGGCATCAGTTGCACGAAGTCATCCGCCTTTCTGGGATGAATTTGAGCGTCGATGACACGGATCATCCGCTCATCATCAAGGTAGCTTCCATCCCCACCGCGCGGATGCAAGTGTACTTCATTGACAACGAAAGCTATTTCAAGCGGAAGTTCGTGTTGCGCGATGGCGACGGCGAACTGTTCCCCGACAACGACGAGCGCGCGATTTTCTTCGTCCGCGGCGTCATCGAAACGGTGAAGAAGCTGGGTTGGGCCCCGGACATCATCCACTGCAACGGTTGGATGGCCAATTTGCTCCCAGCTTACTTGAAGGACGTTTACAGCGACGACCCCTACTTCGCGAACAGCAAAGTGGTTTGTAGCTTGTACGACGAAGGCTTCGAAGGGGCCTTGGACAGCCGCATGGCGGAGAAAATGGTGCAAGACGGGGTGAAACCAGAAACGGTGGGCGTCATCCAAGAGCCCACTTTCAACAACCTCAACGCGTTGGCAGTGGCCCACGCGGACGGGCTCATCATCGGGTCTGAAGACCTTGATTCTGAGACGGTCACGCAAATTGACGGGCAGG
Organism: uncultured Flavobacteriales bacterium; assembly: GCA_965657495.1. Lineage (GTDB taxonomy): Bacteria > Bacteroidota > Bacteroidia > Flavobacteriales_D > Sanyastnellaceae > JALQTD01. The sequence continues at coordinate 15,990 of CBFHPD010000160.1, read as the reverse complement.
ACGTACCCACCATGCGGTACCACGGTGAAGAGGGCTACGTGGCCGATATCAACAATTTTTACGACACAATTCTCGAGGGAAAGACTGAGGCTGTCGCGGAATAACGGAACTTCGCGCCCATGAGGAAGTTCTGCGCACGCCAAACCTCGGCAGCCACGGCCCTGATCATCGGAGGATTGGCCACCTTCACCAGTTGCACACGACCTGACACGGAGATAGGCCTGAGCCTGCAGTCGCCAGGTGACCTGCTATCGGCGTACCAAACAGACACCTTTGAAGTCCGGTTGACCGCACTTCGGGAAGACAGTTTGGAAACAGACAACCTGAGCACCGCTGTACTCGGGCGCATGTGGCACCCATTGACCGGGTGGCACCGGGGTGCTTTTGCCACCCAGCTGCGGCTTTCAGCGCCAGACATCGATTTTGGAAGCAACCCCATCATCGACAGCCTGTACTTGAGTTTGCATTACACCGGCGCGCTGTACGGCCAGCCCGTGGAGCAGCGCCTCACGGTGCACGCCTTGCAAGAAGACGTGCTCCTCGATTCAACATACCACTCCAACCGTTTGTGGGAAGTGGCTGAGGAGGATTTGGCGGACCCCAATTTCCAGCCCATCGCGCTGAACCCTTCGGCGCCCGTGTACATCGGAGAGGACACCCTCGCTCCTGAGGCGCGGATTTACCTGGATGCAACCTGGGGCCAAACCCTGCTTGACGCCGACCCGAGCGTCTACGAATCCAACACGAACTGGACGGAGTTTTTGCCGGGATTGCTCGTGGCTCCGACGGCGACCGGGTCGGGCGATGGAGCGGTGGGCATCGACCTCGCCGGCGGGTTGAGCCAGCTGGTGATGCACTACCACAACGACGAGGACACGCTGGAATACACCTTCAACATCAATGCCTTGTGCGGGCGGGCGAACGCGTTCGAACACGATTGGTTGGGCGAGTTGAGCGCCTACAACCACGCCGACCAAGGGATGCTCGAGCCGAACCAAGCCCTGCACATCTTCTCGGCAGCCGGCAGCAAGGTGCTCGTGGAGTTCCCGGACCTGTTGGAGCTGCGGGAACACCCGGAATTGGCCGTGCACAAAGCGGAGTTGTGGTTGCCCGTGAGCGACGAATCGCTGCGGGAGCAGCCGCGTTATCCCATTCAGGACCAATTGTTTGTCCTGACAGAAGACGCGGAGGGGAATCCGGTGTCAACGCCGGACCAAAACTCCATCGGACTCAACATCAACGGCTATTACGATGCGGACACGTTGGCGTACCGGTTCAACCTGTCGCAAACCGTACAGCAGATGCTCAACGGCACCCGGGAGGACGCGCCGCTGTATTTGGTGTCGAGCCGTTCGGGCATCTCGTTTCAAGGCGTGAAGCTCAATGGTCCGGACGCGACGGCTCATGCGTTGCGCAATGCGCGGCTCGTCCTGACGTTCAGTCATTGATTCCCAAATCTGTACTAACTTTTCGGCATGTGTGGAATAGTCGCTTACCTTGGCGCTGAAGCAGCGTTTCCGATTTTGATCAAAGGGCTGGAGCGGTTGGAATACCGCGGTTACGACAGTGCGGGTGTGGCCGTCGGTTTGGCCGAAGGACCGCTTCAGGTGGCCAAACGCAAAGGGCGGGTGGCCGACTTGCTGACCGCCATCGGGGAGGCCAAACCGGAGGGCACCATCGGCATTGGGCACACCCGTTGGGCGACGCACGGGCCGCCGAACGATGTGAATGCGCACCCCCATGCATCGGGCGAAGGGGATTTGGCCTTGATCCACAACGGCATCATCGAGAATTACCATGCGCTCAAGGAAGGGCTCGCGCAACGCGGCCACCAGTTCCTCAGCGATACCGATACCGAAGTGCTCATCCACCTCATCGAGGAGGTGAAGAAAACGACGGGCAAACCGCTGTTCGACGCCGTCCGCATCGCGCTGAACGAAGTCCAAGGCGCCTACGCCATCGTCGTGATGGATGCCGCCAACCCGGACCAACTCATCGCCGCACGCAAATCCAGCCCACTGGTCATCGGCATCGGCGAAAACGGCGAATACCACGTGGCCTCCGACGCCACCCCCATCATCGAATACACGGCGAACGTGGTCTACCTCGAAGACGAGGAGATTGCGGTCATCGACCGGCACGACGGCCTGCACATCCGCACCATCCACAACAGCGAGGTGGTGCCTGAAATCATCGAACTGGAAATGCAGCTCGAGGCCATCGAAAAAGGCGGCTACGAGCACTTCATGTTGAAGGAGATTTTCGAGCAGCCGCGGTCGATTCAGGATTCCATTCGCGGCCGTTTGCACGCCAAACAAGGGACCATCCACATGGCCGGCATCGACGACCACTGGGAACAGTGGAACCAGGCCGGGCGCCTCATCATCGTGGCGTGCGGCACCAGTTGGCACGCGGGCTTGGTGGCAGAATACCTGTTCGAAGAGTTAGCCCGGATTCCGGTCGAGGTGGAATACGCTTCAGAGTTCCGCTACCGGAACCCCATCATCCGGCCCGATGACGTGGTCATTGCCATCAGCCAAAGCGGGGAGACGGCCGACACCCTTGCGGCCATCCAGTTGGCGAAGCAACAAGGGGCGCACGTCTTCGGGGTGTGCAACGTCGTGGGATCGAGCATTTCGCGCGAGACACACGCTGGGGCCTATACCCATGCGGGCCCTGAAATCGGCGTAGCGTCCACGAAGGCCTTCACGGCACAGGTCGCCGTGCTGACTTTGATGGCCCTCCACATCGGACAGCGCAAAGGCACCGTTTCGCCCAAGCGCTACTACCGGGTCGTCAACGAACTCGCCACGATTTCGAACAAGGTGGAAGCGGTGCTCGCCCAAGAACCGCTCCTGCGCAGCATTGCCGAATCGTTCCACACCAGCACCAACGCCCTGTACCTCGGCCGCGGCGTAAACTTCCCCGTGGCCCTTGAAGGCGCACTGAAACTCAAAGAGATCAGCTACATCCACGCAGAGGGCTACCCCGCTGCTGAGATGAAGCACGGCCCCATCGCCCTCATCGACGAGGAGATGCCGGTCATATTCTTGGCCACAGCAGACGAAGTGTATGAGAAGGTGTTGTCCAATGTGCAAGAAGTGAAAGCACGGGGTGGCCGGCTCATCGCGGTGGTGACCGAAGGCAACCGGGACATGATGAGCATGGCGGAATTCGTGGTCTCCGTGCCGCCTTGTGACGAGGCGCTTGCTCCGCTCATTTCTGCGGTTCCCTTGCAGTTGCTCAGCTACCACATTGCCGTCCTGCGGGGTTGCAACGTGGACCAGCCCCGGAATTTGGCAAAAAGCGTCACCGTGGAGTAACGCGGTTTGTTATTCACAACTTATTCACAATGAGCCGCTTGCCCGTGAGAATCAACCAAATGTGACAGCAATGTCACCAAATTGTGCGATTTTTCCGTTTCTTGCGGGCGGAATTCAGAAACCACAAAACACAGTCATGAAGAAACTCATGTTCGCACTGGCGCTGACGGCGCTTGTTACTGCAGGCGCAACCGCGCAAAAACAAATGGGTGATGAGCACAACATTGAGGTGAGCTTCTCTCCCCTCAGCGGCAGCCCCATCGACGCTACGGTCATCAAGTACCGGAATTTCTTGGACGACAACCGCGCGTTCCGTTTGAGCTTCATGTTGAACAACAACAGCGACACGTATGTCACGTTCCAAGAGGGTGACTTCTCTGCGGAAGACCCCGTGAGCCCGCAGTTGCACGACATCTATGGCAGCACGTCATTCGGCATCGCTCCCGGTTACGAAATGCACTTCGACGGCACGGACAACCTGTCTCCTTACTTCGCGATCGAAGGGTACTTCATGACGGGCAAGAACAGCTACGAGCAGGAGTTCTGGGGCGCGAATGACATCGACAACGTCGGCCAGTTGGAAAAGAACGTCACGTGGTCATACACCACCTCACAGGGCTACAACCGCATCGGATTGAACTTGTTGTTCGGCGCGGATTACTACTTCACCGACATGATGTACGTTGGTTTCGAGGCGGGTTTGGGCTTCGGTTCCACGAGCGTCAACAACTTCGAGTTTGAAATCTCTGATTTGGTCGCTTACAACTTGCAGTTTGGTGGCGCACCCGACGACGACGCCCCTGTCGCCGTTGCCGGTACGTACGACGAGTTCGACTTGTACGACGGAACCACGGCGCTGCCGATGAACCCCGGATACCTCTCAACGTCAACGTTGGGCAACGTGTTCCAAGGTTCACTCCGCTTGGGCTTCCTGTTCCAGTGATATTGAATGCGCCTTGGCGCGAAAAAAGCGGCTCCGGAATGGAGCCGCTTTTTTTATGCCCGCTCGGGCTTACCTTGAACACATGAACCCTGCAATGATGATTGGCATGTTGACCCTGTTGATTGGCGGTGAGGAACGGGCAGTGGATTTGTCCGTTCGGTATGATTTGTCCTTGCCCTTGGTGGCTGGAGCGGATGGGCCCGCTGCGTGGTACGTGGATCCGCCGACCATGGAGCCCGTGCGGGCAAACGGGTGGGTGGGTGCCGTGGCCGAAGGGGGGAGCGTGAACTTCCGGGACATTGCATTCAATCCGCATGGTCACGGCACCCACACCGAATGCGTGGGGCACATCACCGAGGTCGTGCACTCGGTCAACGACGTGCGCATTCCGACGTTCATGCCCGCCTTGGTCATCAGCCTCGAACCGGAAGTGCGCGGCGAAGACCGCATCTTCGATGCCCTTCAATTGCGCAACCGCGTGGAGGACGCAGCCCAGCCAGGAGAGGCCGTTGCGCTCGTGGTGCGAACCTTGCCCAATGATGCAGCGAAACAGCACAAGAATTGGTCGAGCACGAACCCCACTTACTTCGACGCGGCTGGGTTGGCGTTTCTTGCGGAATACGGCGTGAACCACTTGCTCGTGGACTTGCCCTCGGTGGACCGGGAGGAAGACGGCGGGGCGTTGGCGGGGCACCGGGCGTTTTGGCAACTCCCGCAAGCGCCGCGCATGCAGGCGACCATCACCGAGTTCATCTTCGTGCCGGATGAAGTGGCGGACGGGTGGTACGCCCTCAATTTGCAAACAGCTGCGTTCGCCAATGATGCCACGCCAAGCCGACCGCTGTTGCACCCGCTCAAAACTGATTGATTCGCCCTATTTTGCAGACAATTCAACCGCACATGAAATTGATTCCCGCCCTGTCCCTCGCCGCACTCGTAGTGGCAACGGGATGCACGAACACCTATCGCTCGGCCAAGCTGTCGGAAAGTGAAGTCGTGCTTGACATCGCTCCCGTCCAAGTGAATGTGGAGGTGGACACGACCCAAACCCTTTCAGGCGTAACTGAATCCACGATCATCCTTGGGTTCATTCGCCTCGGCGAAAACAAATACGCCCAGTACCCGCACATGCAATTCGATCGCGGCCCCGGTCGCATCGAGAAGCAGATCGCGGTTTCAAAAGCACTTGAAGGCACGGACTTCGATGTGCTGGTGAACCCCAAGTTCATCGTGCAGCAACGGCGGGCGCCCTTTGTGCTCCGGACGAACGTGCAAGTGGTCGGGTTTGGCGGAGAATTCATTTTTGAATGAAACACATAGCGCATTGGTGCACAGCGGTGGCATGCCTCGCTGTGACGTGGGGGGCGAGCGCCCAGAAATTGGACGAAAACCTCTTCCAAAATCAAGGGGGATCGGAGTTTGACATCGAATCCGCTTACGACCAGCTCATGGCGGATTTGAACGAGCACCGCTCCGCGCAAAAGGGATTCCAGGTCAGCGCGCAGTTCTCGTGGATGGTGGCTCCCGAGGCCTTTCCGTTTGAGGAGGGACTGAACATTCTGCGGTGGACGGCCCGCGAGATGTACAATTGGAACAGCAACCAGGCGAACAACTTCGCTGAGTCCCTGAATTGGTCGGGCGTGGGGGACAATTTTTCCCAGAAAAACCGGGCCGCCCGGCCGTGGGGCCTCCGCATTGCGTGGGTTGAAGAGTCGGTGCTTCCGATGAGCGTTTCTTTGGGCGTGGGCCAAATGGGGCTCGACTACTACATCGAAGGCCGCCGCACCGCCGACAGTTCGGTGGTGGGCTTGAACGGTCATCAAGTGCAGGCCGCCACGTATTTGCAGCAATACGAAGACCTCGGCAGCGATCCGTGGAACCACCCGGGACTCAATGCTCCGGACCCCATTTCCGTGCCCTACGTGGAAGCGGGGGTGGGCAAACGCGTCCATCCGTTGGCTTCGGTGTTTGTCCATTACCGGCAACCCGTTGCCGCCTCAAAGCGCATCCGGGACTCCTTCAACGCGGCCAACGCCGGTTGGGAAAACCCCGCGGTTTACCTGCGCGACGACGCCCCAGCGCACTTCGGACCCATCTTCAGCGTTCAAGTCCAGTACCACGGGCGCTTCATGGAATGGGGGTTGGAACGCGTGGTGCGCACAGCCCCGTCGGGCACGTGGCCCACGTACTTGATGGAGAACGGCGCCATGCCGGTGGCGGCCGCAGCGCACACCGAAGTTTCGATCGGTTTGCGTTTTTAAGCGCGGCCATGTAACCCTTTCCCCCCTCGTGCGTCCTACCCGCATGGATGCCGACTCCTTTGCCCAACTCGTAGACGACCACGCCGATGCGATGTACCGCTTCGCGCACAGCTTACTGAACGAAGGCGATGCGGCCGAGGACGCCGTTCAGGATGCGTTCGAAGGCCTGTGGCGCAAACGCGAAACCGTCGCACCGGGCAAGCACAAATCCTACCTCTTCACGAGCGTGCACAACCGGTGCATGGACGTGTTGCGGCGGAGGCGGCCCACGGTGGAAGCGGAAGTTGGTTTGGCCAAAGTGGGCAGTGCACCGGAAGCGGCCCACGATTTGCAAACGCACCTGCACCAAGCCCTTCAAACCCTGAGCGACCGCCAGCAATCCCTGGTGCTCCTGCGCGACTATGAAGGCTACAGCTACGCTGAAATCGCCGAAATCACGGCCATGAGTTTGGATGCGGTGAAGGTGAATTTGTTCCGTGCGAGGAAGGCCTTGCGCGCGCACCTGGTGACGCTTGAAAACTGGGTGTGATGGAGAAGCACCCTATCGATGCAGAAGGCTTGCGGCTCCAACCGCCCCAACGGGAGGAGCGTGCGGCCTTGAAGCAACGGATCATCGCGGCGACGAGCGGTGCAGCCGCAGCCCCGACCCTTCGACCTGAAGCCAAGAACGAATGGAAGGCCCTTGCGCACCCGGCGTACTTGCAGGCCGACACCCGCCGGCAGCTTCCCACCGAGCGCATGGCCGCCCTGAAGCGCATCCCGCAGCAACCGAACCGGCGCGGTGTCCTCCGGCGATTGGTCCTCACCGCGGCGGCAGCGGCGTGCTTTATCGCCGCCGGCACCTGGTGGCTCCTTGCCGAGAACGCTGCGCGGCCCTCAGAGCGGTCTGTAGCCCTCGAACCGATTCCCGCTAAGCAGGTGGGGGCCTTCGCTTGGGAACGCGCTGATTTGGCCCTTAAAACGAGCCAAACAGTCCTCCCCGAGCCTGCAGCGGCACCCGTCAGGGCCTTGCCTGCCCTCGATCCCCTCGCCCGGGTGGAAGTGCAGCCGGTGCAGCCCCCAGCAGCCGCGGCAGCGGAATTGCACGTCATCCTGCCGCCGGAGGTGCACGTCGCCCATGCATCCGCGAACGATTTCAGCAAGTACGCCCCCCCATCAACCCCCCTACGAAGTGCCGTTGAAAACACCGGCCAGCGCCTGCTCGTCCGAACCCGCGGGCGGTTTGGGTGGGAACTCACGCCCCACTCGCCCGTCGCTAAATTCCGCCTTCACGCCGGCCGCTTCCACTGGACGGCCGCCCGCTAATCAACCCCTACCATGAACAAACCCCTCCTCACCGCCGCCCTGTTCGGCGCCTTGTCCACGCCGCTGTTGGCGCAACAACCTGCCCCCGACAGCTTGGAGATTCAAATTGAACAAGCGATTCAATCAGTATTGAACGACAGCACCCTGCAAGCGCTGCCCTCAGAATTCGCAGGGTTGACGGGCTCGCTCATGCAACTCATCAACGCAGCACTGAAAGAAGCCACGCTCGAGATTGAAATGGAAATCGATGAACTGGAACGCGTGGATGTGGAAGACCGCGAAATCGAATGGATCACCGGAGGCGAGGCGCCCCGCGTGGAACGCATGGGGGACGTGGTCATCGTGCGCGAAGCGAATGGCGCGGCCGACACCCTGAACGCCCTGTTCGAGGAAGAGGCGTTTTGGAATGACATCCTCGACGAAGAGGAGGAGGAAGCCAAGCCCCCGGGCAGTGTGGGCCACTGGAACGGCTTCTCGCTCGGAACCGTGCTGCTGACGGACCAAGCCCTGTGGCCCGGTTTCGAGGGCGCGCTCCTCAGCGATGACATGTTCATGGTTGGAAATGCCTTCAACAGCTGGCACGTGGGGGTGGCGTTGGCCGAATACCGGCAGCGGATTTTCACGGACCAAATCGGCATCACCACCGGCCTCGGCTGGGACTGGATGCGGCTCGCGGTCGATGCCGAGCAAATCCACGCCAACCCCGCCCTCATGCCCGACATCAGTTCAGCCCCCCTGGATACCGCCGGCAACTGGGCCGTGAACACCCGCAAAAGCCACCTGCAAATGGGGTACCTGCGCGTTCCGCTGTTGCTGAGCTTGCGCTCCGCTGCCCCGGCCGATGAAGGCCTGCACCTCGAAGCCGGGGTGGTCGGTGGCGTCCGTTTGTTCAGCAGCTACGTCCACAAATACGACGACGACACGAACCGCTACAAGGACCGCATTTCTGGGTTTGGCCTGTCGCCGTTGCAGTTGAACGGCCGGGTGACCCTCGGCTACGAGAACATCAGCGTGTATTCGGAGTTTGCGTTGAACGCGCTGTTTCGCAAGGACGATCCCCTATCGAGTGTGGTGGCGCCGGTGGCCTACCCTTGGACCTTGGGTTTGGTCTTCCACACAAGCGATTGAGCTCCGCCGATTTGTTGAACAAAAAAGCCCCGAGGAAATCCCCGGGGCTTTTCATTTACCAAATCCCGCCTCAGTTCACGTCCCACCAAAGGGAAACGTCCATAGCGTCATCGCCTCCGTTCGCCGCTACACCAGCGGTCCAAGAAGCGTTGTTGAGTGTCTGCTCGTCCAAGGGGTATTCCATGCGCAATGGAATGCCGTCTCCCGCCATCACGCCGTCCGCAGGCAACTGCAGCACACCGAAGTCGAGGCGGCGCCATTCCGCCCAGCCCTCATAGCCTTGCATGTACAGGGCAATCCACTTCTGGCGGCCGATGCGCTCCTTCCACGTGCCTTCAGCCGTGCCGTACGCCACGTCTGCTTGGCCGAGGTAATCGGCAATCGCTGCTGCGTCACCGATGCCCCAGAAGTTCATGCTCAATTCGATGGCTGCGTTGTAGTGCTCCTCAGCTGAGAGGATGCTCGTCCATCCGCGCTCCGCCGCTTCTGCAGCGAGGAAGTGCGTTTGCGCCGCGTCGAAGTAGATGCCGGGGAAATCACCCGCGAGGATCGCGGCGTTGCGCTGGCTGACGGCGTCGTTGGGCGTAAGCGCAGCGTTCGCCTCGTTCAAACCGTAAACCTCGCCGAGGTACACCCCGTCCGCATTGGGCGCGTAGTAGGCCATCAAACGGGGGTCGTTCAGGCCGGTCAAGTAATCCACCATGACATTGGAGGCCGCGAAGTCGTTCCGCGTCTTGTAGTCTTCGTTGATGGGGTTGTTGTTCGGCGCGCCCGCGAGGTAGTTGAAGAGCGCGTTGTCGGAGTTGCCCACGATGAGCATGCCGCTGCTGAGCGCTTGCTCCGCTGCCGTTTGCGCGGTCGCTGGGTTCACGTCCGCCATGCGCATCGCAACGCGCAACTTGAGTGAATTCGCGAACTTCGTCCACATGTCCATGTCGCCACCGTAGATCTGATCGCCTTGGGGACCCGCTCCGCCGTCCATGCCGGCGAGGGCGTCGTTGATCATGGTGAGCAAGTTGGCGTACACGTCAGCCTGCGAGTCGTAGCCCGGGCTCGTGTTCTCCACCCCTTGCAACGCTTGGCTCATCGGAATGGCGCCGTATGCGTCGGACAGGTGTTGGTAGACCCAAGCTTGCAACAGCTTGGCGACGGCGATTTGGTTTGCATTCGAACCGAAACCGTTCACGTCTTCCGCGTTGTTCGTGTTCAGGTCGATGATGCGCTGCAAATCCGCGAGCGGACCCGCGTAGAAGTCGCGCCAAGCACCGTTTGCCGTTTCCGTCCGGAACTGGTAGCGGCTTTCGTTCGAGTACTGGTTCGAAGCCCAGTACTGCGCGAGTTGCATGCCGCGGCGGCTGCCCCAGAAGGAATCGTAGTACTCGTCCATGATCCGCTTCTGCGCGGCGGTCAGGAGGAAGCCCGTGGAAACCGACGTCGGCTCGTTCGGGTTCGTGTTGATCTCCTCAAAGTCCTTCCGGCATCCCGTGAAGGCGATGGCGCCGATCAAGCCCATCAGGAGAAAAAGTTGTTTGTTCAGTTTCATAAGTGAGATGGGATGATCAGAGGTTGAACTTCAGGTTGATGCCGATGGTGCGCTCAGCGGGGAGCTGACCACCCTCGAAGCCTTGCACGTTGGACGCAGAGGTCGCAACTTCCGGATCGATGTGCGGCACATTCTTGTGGAGGATGGCCAAATTCCGACCGAACACGCCGACGCTGATGTTGCTGAACGGCAGTCCACTCGTCATGTCCTGCGGCAAGCTGTAATCCAACCGCATTTCACGCAGCTTCACGAAGCTGGCGTCGTACTGGTCGGCCGCGTGGATCACGTAACCTTGGTTCACAAAGAAGTGCGTCTGCGCGTCGATGACCGACGTGTTGGTTTCGCCCGTTGAAGCATAGACTCCATCGACCACGATGCCCTCCTCACGGATGTTGCCCTCCGCTGTTTCAGCGAGCGTTCCCGAGTACTTACCCCACTGGTTCGAGTAGCTGTGGATGGATCCGCCCTTCTGGAAGTCCACGAGCGCGAAGAGGCTGATGTTCTTGTACTGCAACGTGGTGTTCACGCCACCGGTGAAGTCCGGCAAGATGGTTCCGATCGGCACCACCTCGTCCGTAGACAAGTAGAAACCGTCGTCGTCGACCAACTTGTTGCCGTTCTCGTCGTACAAGAAGTCGTAGCCGTAGAACGTACCGAGCGGCTGTCCTGGACGGGCTTCCAACGTCACCCCGAAGAGGGATGTGTACCGGATGTTGTCCACACCTTCGGTCAACGAGATGAGCTCGTTTTTGTTCTTCGCGAAGTTGAAGCCGATGTCCCAACGGAAGTCCTCGGTCATCACGGGCGTGCCGCTTAACGCGAGCTCGATGCCCTTGTTGTTCGTTTCACCCGCGTTCAACACCGTGCTGCTGTAGCCGGAAGCTGCAGAAACCGGCACGTTGAAGATGAGGTCCTTCGTCGTGCTGTTGTAGTAGGTGAAGTCCAAACGCACCCGGTCCATGAACAAGTTCATCTCCACACCCGCTTCGAAGCTCGAAGTGATTTCGGGACGGAGGTTCGGGTTGTTCTGCGCATTCGGCACGGTCGCCGATCCGCTCGATCCGAAGTTCGTGTTGATGGCATATGTCACGCCCGTGCGGTACGGGTCGGTGTCGTTGCCCACTTGCGCCCATCCGAGGCGGACCTTACCGAAGCTGATGGCGGGAATGTCCATCACCTCGCTGAACACGTAGCTCGCCGTCGCCGATGGGTAGAAGTAGCTGTTGTTCTCCTCGGGGAGCGTGGAGCTCCAGTCGTTCCGAGCGGTCACGTCGAGGAAGAGCGTGCGCTGGAAGCCGAGGCTGACGCTACCGAGGACGGAGTTGACCACTTTTTGGTCCATGTAATCCGAAACCTCGTAACCTGCAGCACCATTCGTCACGGTGTACAACCCCGCGGTGTTCAAGCCACCCAAGGTGTACGCGCCCAGAAGCTTGTAGTCGCGGATCCGGCGGTTCACCCCCACGAAACCGGTGATGTTCAAGTCGTCGTTCAGGTCCTTCGTGAAGTTCAGGTACCCGTCCAAGTTCGTCTCTTGCAACTGGCGCGTGTACTCCGAGTAGTACGGCTCGCGGACACCACCCACAGCGATGCGCTCTTCGCGGCGATCGGTGTAGAAGTCGGTCAACGCCCGGCCCATCAGGCTGAACACGTCGTTGATCTTGTAGTTCAAGGTGATGTTACCGAAGACGCGGTCACGCTGGTCGTTCTGCACGTTCATGTAACGCTCCCAGAACGGGTTGTCCCAGTAGTGCGGGCTCGCGTCGGTGACGCTGTTGCGGTTCCAGGTCCGGTGCGTTCCGTCCGGGTTCATGTAGTTGCGCAAGCGGTCCATGCTCAATTGGCGCTGTCCCCATTGCGTGAACTGGCTCATGACGGACTCGCCGTAGCCCGTGAGCGGCCGGCCTTCACCGATGCTCTGCACGTAGTTCGCAGTCACAGAGGCCTTGAGCTTTTCGCTGACTTGGTTTGCGCCGGAGAACGAAAGGGTGTTCCGGTTGAGCGAAGAGTTTTCGTACACACCCGTTTGGTTGTGGTTCGTGTAGGACAAACGGAAGGAGCTCTCATCCGTGGCGCCCGTCACCGAGAAGTTGTTCGAGTACGTCACACCGGTTTGGAAGAACTCGTCGACGTCCGATTCAGTGGGCAACCAACCCCGCAACTGACCGAAGTCCTCATCGCCCTCGTAATCGTACCAGCTGTCCCAGTGGCGGACCATGGTTCCGTCCAAGGCAGCGCCCCAAGAACCGTCATAGCCGTAGTCAGGGATGAATTGGCCGTCAATCGTGTCGACCCAAGCCGTTCCTGCGCCACCGCCGTAACTGTTTTGGTAATCTGGCAGCACGTAGACGTTGTTGAACATCACCGTCGAGTTCACGGAAACGCCCAAGCCGCGCTTGCCTGAAGCCTGGTACCCAGCACCCGACTTGGTCGTGATGACGATGGCACCGTTCGAAGCGCGCGATCCATACAATGCCGCTGCGGCGGGACCTTTCAACACGGAGACCGACTCGATGTCGTCCGGGTTCAAATCCTGGATGGCGTTGCCGTAGTCGTAGCCCCCCGCTGAACGCTGTTGGTCTGCGCTGCTGTAGTCGGAGTTGTCCATGGGCACTCCGTCCACCACGAAGAGCGGCTGGTTGTCGCCCGTGATGGAACTCGCACCGCGCAACAAAATCTTAGACGAGGAACCGATGGAAGTGCCAGAGGTGACCTGCACCCCCGCAATCCGGCCCGTCATCGAGCGGACGACGTTCTCCGACTTCGCTTGGGTGAAGGCCTCGTTGCCGAGCTCCTGCACCGAATATCCGAGGGCTTTCTTCTCCCGCGAAACACCCAATGCCGTTACAACGACTTCGTCGAGGGCTACACCGCTTTCCAACTTGACGTTGATTACTGAAGCGCCATCAATGGCCACGCGGGTGGTGTTGTATCCAACAAAGCTGAACACCAACGCATCCGATTGGAGGTTGGCACCGAGGGTATAGCGGCCATCGAGGTCTGTGAACACCCCGGTGCCCGTTCCGTCGACCACGACCGTCACTCCGGGGAGGGGCTCCCCTGAGCTTTTGTCGGTGACCGTACCGGACACTTGGGATTGGGCCCAGCTGGTACCTGCGAACAGCAGGGCCATAAAAAAGAGGAGTTGTGCTTTCATGAGCAAACGGTTTGAGTTGTTTTCATTTCGACGTAACACACACAGCCGCACCGCGCCTCTCGGCACGATGTAGTTGCAGCAATGTTCGGGAAAACTTTTAACAACTATTTAAACTACTGATAACTTGTTTTCCCCTGCATTTGGTGGAAAAGTCATTCGAGGCTTTGAGGCAACCACACTGAAAACGTGGTGCCTCGGCCCACTTCAGAGGCCACAGAAATGCTCCCGCCGAAGTGATTGACCATGAAGCGCGCCATGCTCAAACCCAAGCCGGACCCCCCGGATTTCGTTGTAAACCGCGGCTCGAAGATTCTTTCAATTCTATTTGAATCAATGCCTACCCCGTTGTCGATGACCCGCACGGTCCACCCCTGCCCGGCGCGGTCCACGAGGACGTTCACCGCCCCGTCCTGAGCGCCGGCGGCTTGAACAGCGTAGACCGCATTCGATAGCAAGTTGTTAAAAACACGCATCAAGTGGGCGCGGGAGCCCCGGACCGTCATGGGTTTCGGGGAGGCTTCGTAGGTGACGCCTTGGCCTTCGAACAAATCGGAGCACGATGCGAGGACCTCATTCAAGTCGACGTCGATGAATTCAGTGGGGTCGATGCTGGCCATCTTCGAAAAGTCCTCCGCCACAGCGGAAAGCACGTCGATCTGGGAGACCGCCATGGCGGTGAACCGCTCCACGCGCTCGACCAAGTCCGAACGGCCGTCCTGCGCTGCACGATTGAGCTGCTGCACGCCGAGTTTGAAGGGTGTGAGCGGGTTTTTGATCTCATGGGCGACTTGCATGGCCATGGACCGCCATGCGCCTTCGCGTTCGGTTCGAGCGAGGGCCTGGACCTTCGTTTCGAGCTCGTGGAGGAGGGCGTTGTACTGACGCACCAAATCGCCAATGGCATCCTCACCGTCGTATTCGAGGGGCTCTTGCTCGGACTCAAGGTCGAGCTGTCCGAGGCGTTCGCGGAGGGCCGTGAGGGGGCGGACGATGCTGTTGGTGATGAGCAGGGCGAGGAGGCCGGCGCCGAGGAACAGGGCAATGTACAGGGGGGCCAATTTTTGGACAAAGGCCGCAAACCCACTGGCTTCCATTTGGCGCTTGTCATACCGCACGTTCGCAATGGCCACCACCTCGTTCCGGTCGTCCGTGAAATTCCAATACGCCATGACGTAATCCCCATAATCCACGTCTTGGCCATCCTCCGTGTCCGACTGCTTCGCCAAGTCCTGCATGACCACCTCCGGAACGCGCAACAACGCCGTGCTGTCGCTTGTCGCCCCAAAGAGCGAACTGATGAGCAGCTCGCCGCTCGGGTTGTACAAGCTGATGCTGAGGCCATGGATGTCTGACAATTCGCAAATGCGGTCGGAGAAGAGCGCAGGCACATCCTCCTCCGTCCACGGGCCCTCATGCCGGTCAAAGACGTACTCTAAACTGCGCTCGACCGAGGCCTCTTTCCGTTGCAACCGGAGCCGGTTGTAGACCTCCTGCTGTTCCCGATCGAATTCGTAAGCCACCACGGCCGTGCCTGCGATGGCCAAGCCGATGATGGCCAACATGCCGAGTAAGATGCGGAACCGGAAACCCATGGGACGAAACTACGACACGTCAGGACGTGAAAAAGCCCGCCGATGAGGGCAGGCTTTTTCATGCGGATTTCCGTGGGCTTTAGCCGTCCAAGGCCTCGGAACCGGCCACGATTTCGAGGATCTCGGTGGTGATGGCCGCCTGTCGCGCTTTGTTGTAAGAGATGCGCAGATCCCGGAGCAACTCCGATGCGTTCTCGGTGGCTTGGTGCATGGCCGTCATCCGCGCGCCGTGCTCGGAGGCGTGGCTCTCAAGCAGGCCTTTGTACAACTGTATTTTCAGCGAGTTGGGGATGATCCGTTCCACGATTTCCTCACGGGAGGGCTCGAAGATGTACTCCGTATCGCCTGTTTCCTCGACCTCTGCGGTGGGCAGGAGGGGCAGGAAGGCTTCGTTGGTCGGGATTTGGACTGCGGCATTCACAAACTTGTTGTAGAACAAACGCACTTCGTCATACGTGCCGTTTGCGAACTGTTCCAAGACCACATCTCCCACGGCTTGAGCTGCCGTGAAATTCAAGTCCTCGAAGATGTTCCAAACGTCCTCTGCAAAACCTTCCGGACGCAACTCCGCGCGGCGACGGAAGGCATCGTTCGCCTTCTTGCCCAACGGCAACACGTGGTATTCCTTGGAATCATCCGCCATGGCCACTTGGACCTCCTTGATGATGTTGTTGTTGAACCCGCCGCACAACCCCCGGTTGGAGGTGACCGCGATCAACAACACCTTCTTCACGGGGC
>CBFHPD010000159.1:0-9737 GCA_965657495.1 uncultured Flavobacteriales bacterium | reverse complement strand
GCCCCCAACGGCTTTTCCTTGCACGCGACCGATGATGAGCATGGGACACGTGCGCATGGCGTTGATGACCAACGCAAAGCCGCTGAAAAATTCCAATCCTTCGGCCTCGTTCTCGATGGCGATGAGCTCGTCAAAGCTCGCTCCTGCGCAGAAGGCGCGTTCACCAGCACTCCGCAACACGATGACGCGGGCGCGCTCATCCGCACCGCAATCGGTGATGGTTTGGGCAAGTTTACGGAGGATGGCGCCGGGCAAGCTGTTGCTCGCGGGGTGCCCGAATTCAATGGTGCATACGCCGTTGTCGGCGAATGCAACGCTTACATGCCCCTCCGACACGTCAGTCGCGGTCCTTGATGTCCACGAAAGAACGGTTCGTTGCGCCGGTGAAGACCTGACGCGGACGGCCAATAGGCTCGCCGTTCTCGACCATTTCCTTCCACTGCGCGATCCAACCTGGAAGGCGACCGATGGCAAACATCACCGTGAACATCTCGGTCGGAATGCCGAGGGCGCGGTAGATGATGCCCGAGTAGAAGTCCACGTTCGGATAGAGTCCGCGCTGCACGAAGTACTCGTCCTTCAATGCCACTTCCTCAAGCTTCTTCGCCAAATCCAACACCGGATCTTGCACACCAAGCTTCGCGAGCACCTCGTCCGCAGCCTTCTTGATGATGCGCGCACGCGGGTCGAAGTTCTTGTACACCCGGTGGCCGAAGCCCATCAAGCGGAAGCTGTCGTTCTTGTCCTTGGCTTTGGCAATCCACTTCTCCATGTCGCCGCCGTCCTCCTTGATGTTCTCCAACATCTCAATGACGGCTTGGTTCGCTCCGCCATGCAGCGGCCCCCAGAGGGCGGCGATGCCGGCCGAGACGGAAGAATACAAGTTCGCTTGCGATGAGCCCACGATGCGTACGGTCGAAGCGGAACAGTTCTGCTCGTGATCCGCGTGCAGGATCAGGAGCTTGTTGAGGGCCGATTCGATGACCGGATCCACCTCGTAATCGGCCGTCGGCAGGCCAAACATCATCTTCAAGAAGTTACCGGTGTAGCTAAGGTTGTTCGACGGGTAAACCGTCGGGTGCCCCATGTTGTGCTTGTACGCTTGCGCTGCGAGCGTGGGCAACTTCGCAATGAGGCGGTGGATGGTGCGTTCGATGTCGACAAACGAACGGTTCGGGTTTTGGGACTCCGGGTAGAACGTGCTCAAAGAAGAGACCATGGAGCTGAGCATCCCCATGGGGTGGGCATTTGGAGGAAACGCTTGGAAGAAGCGCTTCATGTTTTCGTGCACCAACGTGTGGTGGCAAATGCTCGTTTCGAAGTACTCGAGTTGCTCTTTGTTCGGAAGCTCGCCGTAAATCAGCAGGAAGGCCACCTCGAGGAAAGAGGCATTGTCCGCCAGCTCTTCGATGGAGTAGCCGCGGTGGCGCAACACCCCGTTTTCACCGTCGAGGTAGGTGATGGCGCTTTTCGTAGAGCCCGTGTTCTTGTAGCCCAAATCCAAGGTGATGTACCCCGTGGTTGCCCGCAGTTTCGAGATGTCAATCGCTTTCTCATTCTCGGTTCCGACGATTACTGGAAATTCGTACTCCTTTCCTTCAAGGATGATGCGGGCATTGTCGCTCATGGTGTGCGTTTGGATTCGGTTACTTAACAGGCTTGGTCCGCCTGCGGTTTTAAGGCAGGTGAAATTCAGTGCAAATATACACCACGATATGTGCCTCAAAGGCGACGCGGGTCGCCTCCTCCGCTAAAAGGTGCAAAGGCGCTCAGAAACTGCCTTGAAAGGACGCTTGAAACGCGTCCCATTCGGACTGCCCGCTGCCGGGCGCCCACTCCTCTGCGAAAAACTTCAGGAAGATCTCGAGCTGTGGGGCGGATTTGTAGCCCGTGAGCGGGGTGATGATGTCCCCTTTTTCGGTCATGAAGAGCAGGGTGGGGTAGGCTGTTACGCCGAGGGCGCGCGAGAGTTCGTGCGGCGCGTTGCGGCCGCGGGCGGCTGGGTTGTAGCCGGGGTTGCTGAAGGTTTGGCCTTTGAACGTCACCGGGTCAGCAGATTCCGCGTCAAATTTCACAGCGTAATAATGCTCGTTCACATAGGAAATCAGCGCGGGCTGCGTGAACGTATTCGCCATCATCATCTTGCACGGGCCACACCATTGTGTGTACACGTCCATCATGATGGTGCGCGGCTCGTCGGCTTGAGCGGCCATCGCTTCTTCCAAAGTCATCCAATTGATCTGTGCTTGCTGAGCATGGGCAGCGAAGCCGATGAACAGGAGGGAGAGGGAGGCCAAAATCAAACGCATCGAGACAAAGTTTTCCGCAATATCGCAAAAGAAAAGCGCCCGAAGGCGCTTTTCGCATGATTTCACAAGAAGTCGGCGGCTCAGCTCACCCCGTGCATCAGCTTGTTCAGCGGCTTGCTGAGCAACGCGATAAGTACTGCAATGGCAACGAGCACGAAACCGAGGGTTGAGAACACATCGGTGTACTTATTCAACCCGCTTTCCATGACAATAAGCCGGTGTTGCTCGTACACGACACTGAGTGGCTGTGAAGCAGGCGCTTCAAACTCCTTCAATCCACCTTTGAAATAGCTCCACGTGCTGAAGTCAATTGCATCCTCATCAGTCGGATCCGCCTCAGCAAAGGCGGCCAAGGTGGACCGCATCTCATTCCAAAGGGGTGATGCAATCCACATCTCGGCATTCATTTTGGATGGGTCGAGTTCTTGAATGGTCTTCCATTCTCCAAAGGTCTTGCCGTTCATGGCTTCTCGGAATTGGATCCACTCGAGTTTGTTTTTGAACGTAGCCAATGAGGTGTTGGCACCTCCGGAGCCATCGAGAGGAGCCCATTCAGCAAACTCTGCTTCGCGACCGAGTTGCGTCAATGCGTCTTTTACCGTTGTGCTTGGCGTAAGCGCATTGGAATCGACAACTTCCACTTCGGCACCGCCTCCATGTCCTTCGGCACCTGTCAGCGTGGCAATTTGTCCGCCCAAGAAATTGGCGATAGCAAAACTGAGGAACCATCCCCCCATGGCAGTACCTGCGATGTGCTTGGGACTCAGCTTCGTGACCATCGAAAGGCCAATTGGCGACAAAAACAATTCTCCTGTTGTATGGAGCAAGTACAGGAGAATCAGGGTCCACAATGGAACCAAGAATCCGTCCAATTGCCAAGCGAATCCAAGTTTGGTAATCAGGAAACCAAGGCCCAATTGCAAGATCCCCAGGGCAAATTTCATTGGAATGCTCGGGTTTTTACCAATGGCAGTCAACTTCAGCCACATGACCGAAAAGATGGAGCCGAACACAATGATGAACAACGGATTGAAAAATTGCGTCATAGAAGCCGGCATAGTCCATCCAAAAATGTCGCGACTGACATTGCGGTCAGCGAAAAGCGTCAAGGAGGTTCCCGCCTGCTCAAAGCATGCCCAGAAGACAATGTTGATGACCATGAAAATTACCAAGGCAATCATTCGCTGTCCCCACATCGTATTTTCCTTGAACCCACTTGAAATCAGAGAGTATGCCACGTAAACAAACAATGCTAAGAGCAGATAGCTCAGGATGTCATTCTGGCTGATCAGCACGTAGCAGAGTGGAATGAGCAACAACGAGCCAATGGAGATGAGTTGGTATACGGGCAATCCCAATTTCGTCTTTTTCCCAGCCTCCGTGATGTCCAGGCCGGGTGCCGATTTGTAGTTGTCCCGACCTTGCCAGAAAATCAGCAGTCCTGCCAGCATGCCGACGCCTGCAATGCCAAACCCGTATTCAAAACCATATGTTTCACCGACGTAGGCAACAACTGTGGTGGCGAGCAAGGCTCCGATGTTGATGCCGATGTAAAAGATGGTGAAACCTGAATCACGCCTTGGGTCACCGTCTTCGTAAAGTTTTCCGACGATTGTAGAAATGTTCGCCTTGAAATAACCGTTGCCCACAATCAAGGCACCCATCCCGATTAGCATCAGGTCTTCTTGGGAAGAAAGGGCTGACCCCACCATGAGGAATTCCCCAATCGCCATCAAAATTGCTCCCAAAAGGATGGCGTAGCGATACCCAAGAAATTGGTCAGCCATCTTGCCACCAAGCACGGGGGCGGCATAAATCAACGCTGTGTATGCCCCATAAATCAAGCTTGCTTCGCCATCTCCTTTCAGCAACGATTTGACAAGGAAAAGGGTCAACAGGACGCGCATGCCGTAGTAGCAAAAGCGCTCCCACATTTCGGAGAAGAACAGGGTCATCAGCCCCTTCGGGTGCCCACTCATGAGCGAATTAGAAGAGTTACTCATCGTTTATCATTTCTATTTTTCAGGCCAAATCAGGCTCAAAGGTTTTCTTTCACAAAGTCCAGCATCATGTCGAACAGGTGCAACCGCGTGTTGCCCCCGTAGATGCCGTGGTTTCGGTTTGGGTAGGCAAAGAAGTCGAAGTCCTTGCCGGCGGCCACCAGGGCGTTCACCATCTCCATGGAGTTTTGGAAGTGCACGTTGTCGTCGCCGCTGCCGTGGACGAGGAGCAACTCGCCTTCGAGCAGGTCCGCGAAGAACACGGGGCTGTTGTCGTCGTACCCGCTCTCGTTTTCGGCGGGCGTTTGCATGAACCGTTCGGTGTAGATGGTGTCGTAGTAGCGCCAGTTGGTCACGGGGGCCACGCTGATGCCCGCGCTGAAGACGTCCGCGCCCTTCGTCATGCAGAGCAGGGTTTCAAAACCGCCGTAGCTCCAGCCTTGGATGCCGATGCGGTCGGCGTCCACGTAGTCCTGCTCCCCGAGCCACCGGCCGAAGTCGATGAAGTCCTCCGTTTCGAGCTTGCCGAGCTGCTTGTAGGTGCTGTGTTCGAATTCGCGGCCCCGGAATTGGGTGCCGCGCGGATCCACGCAGGCCACGATGTACCCTTCTTGTGCCAGGAGTTGGTGCCAGTAGTAGTTGGCGCCGCTCCAGCTGTCCTCCACCATGTTGGAGCCCGGTCCGCCATAGATGTTCACGTACACCGGGTAAGCGCGCGTGGGATTGAAGTTCGCGGGCTTGATCATCCAGCCGTTGAGTTCCACGCCAGCGCGGTTTGTGAAAGAGAAGAACTCCTTCGGTTGAACCGCATATTCGGCGAGGGTGGCGCGCAAGCCGGCGTTGTCCTCGAGCACCCGGATTTCCTTGCCCTTCCGGTTGATCAGGGTGTAGGTCGGCGGCGTGTTGGCGTCGTGGTGCCGGTGGATGCGGTAAGCAAAGGTGCGTGAGAAGTCGGCGGAGTGGGTGCCGGGGCGGTCGTCGAGCACGGTCATTTGGCCTTTCAGGTTGACGCGGGCCAAATGCTTCTGCGTCGCACCCTGCATGGATCCTGTGAAATAAATCTCACCGCGCTTCGCATCGTACCCGGCCACCTCGATGACATCCCATTCCCCGCGCGTGAGCTGCGTCGCACCCCCTTCGAAATCAAACAGGTACAAGTGGTTGTAGCCGTCGCGCTCGCTGGTCAACACGAACCGGTCGCCGTCGTCGAGGAACGTCAGGTTGTCGGTCACATCAATGTAGGTGTCGCACGACTCGGTGAAGGCCTCCACCGCAGGGATCTGCATGGACTTGGCGGCGCAATCGGCCACGAGCATGCGCAGGTCGTTCTGGTGCCGGTTCATCATCAGCACGGCAAGCATCGTCGCGTCGTGTGTCCACTGGATGCGCGGGATGTATTCCAGGTCTGGCGTAGCCACCATCCGGCCCTTTTGCGAGGCCAAATCGTACACGTGTATGCTGACCTGGCTGTTCTCCTCACCCGCCTTCGGGTACTTGAATGTGTACGGGTCGGGGTACAGCTCGCCATAAACCGGCATGCTGAATTCCTTCACGTTGGACTCGTCGAAGCGGTAGTAGGCGAGGCGCTGCCCATCGGGGGACCAAAAGAGTCCGTTGTCCTCCCCGAATTCCTCCTCATACACCCAGTCGGTTGCGCCGTTGATGATTTGGTTCGTCGCGCCGTCGGCGGTGACCTGGGTTTCCGTGGAGCCATCCGTGATGAACACATTGTTGTCCCGCACGAAGGCCACCTTGTCACCTGCGGGTGTGAAGACGGCGAGGCGCTGCTGTCCAAGCGCGGGGTCGGAGAGGGGCGTGGCCGGGGTGCCTGCTGTGAGATCGGCTACGTAGTAGTCCGCAGTGAAGCTGTGGCGGTAGATCGGGGTTTGGTTCGTCATCAAGAGCACCTTCGACTCATCCGCCGAAAACGTGTAATCGTCGAACCCAACGTTCGCGTCCCCGAACGCTTGTACACTCGTCAACAACGTGGCCACCGGCTCGCCTGTCTTGTAGGCATACTTGACAATTGCGCTTCCCCCGTCTTCCGTGTACTCGAGGCTCGTGTAATGCATCCCGTCGGCCATCGAGCGGATGCCCCAAACATATTCCTGCGCAAACGTCCGGCTGTACCAAATTTTCTCGTTGGAGAACTGCTCCTGCGCGACCGCTCGACCCCCGCTCATCGCCACCAGCGCCAGCGCGAGGCCTGCCCACATCACCTGTTTCATTCGTTGCATGTTTTTCAAGTGTGGGCAATATACACGATGCAGAGGGAAGTTGGTGGCGGGCTGTGGGCCGTATGTTTGGGGTTGTGGAAAACTTGAATTGGTTGGAGGCGCTTCGGGCGCGTTTGGGCGACAAAGTGCAGGTGGCGGCCGCAGTGTTGCAGGCGCACGCGCAGGATGAAACGGAGGACTTGCGGTTCCCGCCGGAGGCGGTGGTTTCCGCGCAGAGCCGGGAGGACGTGGTGGCGGCGATGGAGGTGGCCTCGGCGTTCGGGGTGCCGGTGACGCCGGCGGGCGCGCGGACGGGGTTGTCGGGCGGGGCGTTGGCCGTGAATGGTGGGATTGCGCTGTCGCTCAAGGAGATGGGCCAAATTTTGGACATCGACCTGCTCAACCAGCAAGTCCGCGTCCAGCCCGGAGTGATTGTGCAGGAGCTGCAGGAGGCGGTGCAGGAACACGGTTTGTTCTACGCTGTCGACCCCGCTTCCCGCGGCACCTGTACCATAGGCGGTAACCTCGCCGAGAACAGCGGCGGCCCCCGCGCCGTCAAATACGGGGTCACCAAGGACTGGGTCCTCAACCTCGAAGTCGTCCTGCCCACCGGCCAAATCCTCCGCACGGGCGCCGACACCCTGAAGAATAGCACCGGGTACAACCTGACCCAACTGCTCGTCGGGAGCGAAGGCACCCTCGGGGTCATCACAGAAGCCACCTTGAAATTGCAGCCCTGGCCCCGCCACAACGCCCTGCTGCTCGTCCCGTTTCCGTCGGCCGAAGCCGCTTGCGCAGCCGTAGCCGCGGTGTTCCAAGCCGGCGTGCAGCCTTCCGCAATGGAGTTCATGGAGCGCGACGCCGTCCTGCTTGCCCAGGCCTTCACGGGCGATCATTCCTTGCCCATGCCGGACGACGTAGCGGCCCACCTGCTCATCGAGGTGGACGGCTTCCGGTTCGAAGACCTCGCGCCCCAAATCGACGCGCTGTTGCCGGTGCTTGAATCCGGAGGCGCGGGCGACATTTGGTTTGCGGACGACGCTGCGTCCAAGGAGAAACTCTGGTTCCTCCGCCGCCGGATGGGAGAGGCCGTCAAGGCGCGCAGCGTTTACAAAGAGGAGGACACGGTGGTGCCGCGCGGGCGGTTGCCTGAGCTGCTGCGGGCGGTCAAGGAAATCGGCGCGCGCACCGGGTTCAGCAGCATTTGCTATGGGCATGCGGGCGACGGCAACTTGCACGTCAACATCCTGCAGGACGACCTTTCGAATGAGCAATGGGAGGTGGCGCTGCCGGGTGCCATCCGGGAGCTGTTTGCGGAGGTTGTCCGGCTGGGAGGGACCATCAGCGGTGAGCACGGGATCGGGTATGTCCAACGGCCGTTTGTGGATTTGGCCTTCTCTCCAGCCCAAATCGCGCTGCAGCGCGCCATCAAATCCGCCTTCGACCCCCATGGCATCCTCAATCCGAACAAAATCCTTCCTTAACTCTCGCCTGCTCACCCGCCTCTAGCGGAGCCACCTCCATCACCGCAGCTAGGCACGCATGGGCTGCGATTTTTCTAATAAATGCAGTGTCAAGTGTTGCCGTTTTTGTTGCGGTTGGTGTGTGGTTGGGTGGTTTTATAAGTGATTAAACCTGTTTGGGCGAATTGTGTGCGTGCGATTCGTGTTTATATTGCAGGTTCAACCAAAACCACAGCAGGGTACCGCGTTGCCGCCTTGCACCAGTTTACAGACATGAAGAATTCCGTGCAATCCCTTGTTCGAGGTTTACCGGCGACCCTTTGGGTTGTCTTGATGGTGGTTACAAGTCAGGCCGCTGCCCAGTTCACGGGGCTGGAGGTGGTAGAAGTGGCCGACCATGACACCACGGATTTGCCGCAGCTCGCGGGCATGACGACCTATAGACTTTATGCAAATCTTTCCCATGCCGATGATGTTGTTTCGGCCGTGTATGGGGATGAAATCAATCCGCTTTTGATTTCAACGTCTGAGGATTTCTTCAATTCTTCCTTCGGTGACGATTTGGCACAAAGCATCAACACCCTGTTTTATTCCTCCTTCCCGGAAGTGGAATACGACAGTTGGTTGACCATCGGCTACGCCCCCGGCGATCCGGTGCTGGGCAACGTGGGAACGGTGGGGATGATGAGCGACTTAGCTGCCTTTAACGAAGGGGACAACATCTTGTTGAACGACCCGTTCGGCGGCTCGTGGTTCGTAACCACCGACCAGAATGCCATCGCGGGCGAGGACTTGAAAGTCTTGTTGGGGCAATTCACCACGTCCGGAACGTTGCAGGGCACCTTGAACATCCAAGTGTTTTCGCAAGGGGATCAATCCAATGAGCAGTTGGTCGAGCAAATCGGCTTCTTCGCGGGTGCAACGGTTCCTGGTTGCACGGATGCGGGGGCCTGCAACTACGACGCAGTGGCTTCATCCGATGATGGTTCATGCGAGTACCCCGCCCCGGGGCTGGATTGCGCCGGGGAGTGTTTGGATCCCGTGGATGAAAACGGCAACGGCATTTGCGATGCAGAAGAGGTGTTGGGCTGCCCTTACCCGAGTGCTTGCAACTACAACCCCGAGGCCAATGTCGACAACGGGACGTGCGAATTCTTCTGTCCGGGGTGCACGGATCCAGCCGCCTGCAACTACGAAGAAGGAACACTCCAAAACGATGGGAGCTGCTGGTATCCTGTGGATGAATACGGTTCGGAATACGTGGATTGTGACGGGGTTTGCCTGAGCGATGTGGACGACGATGGCATCTGCGACGAATTGGAAGTGCCGGGCTGCTTGAATCCGTTTGCGTGCAACTTCAATGCAGACGCCACGGACGGTGATGATTCGTGTGAATTCACCTCTTGCGCGGGGTGCATGTATGAATTCGCGTGCAATTACGACCCGGAGGCGATTGTGGCTGACTTGTCTTGCGAATTTGGGACGTGTCCGGGATGTACGGATCCGGCGGCTTGCAATTACAACCCGACGGTCTTTGAAGACGATGGCTCGTGCACGTACTTGGATGCTTGTGGCCTGTGTGGAGGCGATGCACCAAATTATTTAAATTGCGACGGCTCTTGCGTCAACGACACGGACGGCGACGGGGTGTGCGATGAGTTGGAAGTGTTCGGCTGCAATGACCACGAGGCGTGCAACTTCAACCTCGCAGCCACCGAATCCGATGGCAGTTGCCTCTACGCCTTCGGG
>CBFHPD010000158.1:0-8643 GCA_965657495.1 uncultured Flavobacteriales bacterium | reverse complement strand
ATCGGCGGCGGTGCCTCCGGGCTGAAGGTCACCGCGGTGAAGTGTTCGTCGTCTGCATAGGTCATGGCCCAAAAGTAGGGGCATCGCGTTACTTTTGTCCCGTGATGCATCCGGTGAATGTGCGATCCGCCGCCTGGCTACAAGGCATGACTGAACCGCCTGTGGAAGGTGGTTTCGGTCGGCTGCAGCGGATGCGGGTGCAAGGGGCAACGGCGCTCGCCACCCCGGCTTGGGCCTTGGACACCGGATTCGATGGCCAGTCCGGGTGGACGACTGCCCATGAAGCGGAGCTCGTGGCGGCCATGCGTTCGGTGGGCGCTCGGCTCGCCGTGGTGGACTTGCCGGCCGGAGTGACCGCCGACCCGGGCGCCCAATGGAAGGGATGGGCGGTGACGCGGCATACGCGGTTGGCGGATTTGGCCACATCCCTGCCCAAACACCGGTCGAAACAAGTCCGCAAGGCCCGGCGCCTCGGCTTGCAATCCCTCACAGACCCGAGCGCCCTGGCCGACATGGTGGCGCTGCACCAGAGCGCCCGCGCCCGCAAGGCCATCCCGTCGGACGCCCAAGAACTGCACCGACTGCTGCATGCACTCGCCCCAGCACCGGGCACCCGGTTTGCCTTCGTTCAAGATGCCTCGGGCGCATGCGTGGCGGGCGGCGTTTTCCTGCTCACCGCCCCCGACACCGTGCTGTATGCCTTCGGTGGTGCCCACCGCTCGCAGCATTCCGGCCTTGCTACGGTGCTCCTGTTGGCTGAGGCCATGGAATGGGCCCGGGGCATCGGCGCGTCCACCTTTGACTTCGGCGGGTCACAAGACGCCGGGGTCGACCGGTTCTACAAGGAATTTGGCGGCGTTTACACGCCGAAACTTCGGTGGGTCGTGGCCCCCCAGCCCTGGAAGTGGTGGTTCCGGCTCCGGCGACCGGACCTGTTCCCCGCGCCTTAGCGCACGAGCGTCACCTCGCCTTGATGGCGGAAGGGTTCGGTAGCACAGGCATGTTGGGAATGCACCGTGATGTAATACGTGCCTTCCGCGGCACCTGCTCCTCGCCAGCCGTTCAAGGCCTCCTCCGTCTCGAACATCAACCCGCCCCACCGGTTGTACACCGCCACATGGTGCACCGAAAAACTCGCATTGCTCAACCCCGCAATCGGCTCACCGTCCACACCCAAGTAATCCAACTCCAACCGCTCATTGCGCCCGTCATTGTTCGGTGAAAAGACGTTCGGAACCACGTATTGCACTTCCCGCAGCGGTGCCGGCGCTTCCACTTCGAGGGGCACTTCAAGGGCCAAATCGCATCCTGCATGGTACAGGTCCACGGTGCCCGCGTACGAACCCGGCGCCTCAAACCCCAACACCACCGAAGTTCCTTCCAAAGCCTCGAGCGTTGGGAATTCCCAAACCAGTCCGTCAGCCGGCAGGCCGAGGTAGGTGATTTGGACGCGGCTCAAGCTGTCGCACGAAACAATGGGGTTCACATCAAAGGCAGGCTCAAACGGATCCAACGGATACACACTGAACGATTGCCAAGCCGTGTCCGCGCAAGCCGTCCCGCCGGCAGCCACCACCGTGATGGCATAAGGACCGTAGTCGGCGTAGGTGTGCACGGGACTCGTCGCAACCTCGGACGTCCCATCCCCAAACCACCATTCAAAAGGCCCGAGCGCTGGTGACGCATTGGCAAACTCCACCGTCAACCCCCTACAAGGCGCTGAAACCACGGTAAAATCAGCATCCGGCAGCGGATCC
Source organism: uncultured Flavobacteriales bacterium (assembly GCA_965657495.1). Lineage (GTDB taxonomy): Bacteria > Bacteroidota > Bacteroidia > Flavobacteriales_D > Sanyastnellaceae > JALQTD01. The sequence goes on along the minus strand of CBFHPD010000158.1, from coordinate 6,886 downwards.
AATTCCAACAGCACCGCATCCGATTCCACGCATCCAAACGAAGTGGAGGTCAGGCTCACCGTGCTCGCCCCTCCCGGTGGGAGCCAAATGCCTTCGGGGGTTTCATCCGCCGTGGACGCGCCGTTGTACAGCCACGTGTAACTGCTTTCAACGGGCAACCCGGCGGGGGGAAACAACGGCACCCACCAGCCTCCCGCTCCGCACTCCGGTGTGCCCAGCTCGGCAGCGACCGTCCAGGGCGTTTGGGCTTGCACGGTGAAGGAAGTCTCGCCTGAGCAATCGCCGTTGGTGTACCCCAAGAGCACTTCATAAATGCCTGGTTCGGGGAATTCCACAACGGGCTCAGCAGCGTCGCTCGTGCCGCCGGCACCCGTGAACCCGAAGTCCCACGTGTACGTTTCTGCGGGGCTGCCAGTTTGGTCAAAAGCCACCGTCAACCCGTTGCACGGCTCAACGTCCGCGTAAGTAGGTGCAGAAAGGGCGCACGACACGACATCCAACGTGAAGTCGCGCAAAATGCTGTTGATGAGCACCCCATCGCGCCACTCCTCCACGCAAATGCCCACGGCGTATTTTCCCAACCCGAGCGGGGTGCCTGTGACCAGGCCACTTTGGACATCGATGGCCAAGCCCGAAACGCTTGAAACCGGCGCCCCCGCGTTGAAACCTGCGGCCCAGGTCACCTCATTAAAGGGCGGCCCTGTGGGCGGGACGGGGATGGGCGCAAGGGGCAACGCCCCGGTGTAAATCGAACAGATGTGGTACGCCAACGAATCGCCGTCTGCATCCACGGCGGCGTTGTTCAATTCCAGCGGCAAGTTGTTGCAAACGAAGGCCTGCGGCAGCTCCTCGAAGACGGGACTGGAATTAGGAATGTCTACCAACCCGCTGCCCGGAATCTCCGTGGTCAGGGTGAACCCTTGGTCTTCAGGTACTTCCAAGTTGACAATGGCGGGAGAGCGGCAGCACCGTTGGTAGCTCAACACGTAGGAACCGACCGCCGGGTCGAGCGCCACGTTGAACACGTACTCGCCGCGTTCGATGCACAGGTCATCGGGGAGTTCTGCGCATGAATTGGGGTCTTCTGGCAGGATGTTTTGGATCAGGTTTTGGTCCAAGAAACTGGTCAAATTCGCCACCAGCGCGCCGTTCAAGTACACGCCCAACGCCGCTTGGCTGTCAAAATCGGTGCCATTCGTATTGGCGGACGAACAGTCCCGGTAAATCGCCACGTGCACCTCGTACAAGTGGGCGCCCGCCCCATTCGTGCCCGTATACGTGTACGTCATTTCCCCGCCCATCAGGTGCGTGGCCTGCCCGGCAAGCGGCAGCAGGGATGCTACAAAGGCCCAACCGAAACGAAGGATTTGACGCCACATGGTCAGCAATTTATGATGCAACGGGTACTTTTGTCCCATGGACGGAAGGAAATTCACCAGCGGCGTGTGGGGCTTTGTGGCCGCAGCCTTGTGCAGCTTGGGCCTTGCGCGCGCGCAGGCGCCCGCTATTCAGTTGGATGTGTTGCAATTCCAAACCCCCACCGAGCCCTACGTCGAAGTGCAGTTGGAACTTCCGGCCTCGCTCTTGCCGTTGGCCGAGGTCAGCGGGGGGTGGCAAGGGTCCGGCGAGGTCACGTGCATCTTGGAACAGGCGGGCGAGGTGGTCTCGTTTTCCAAGCGGAGTTTGGTGGGGCCGGTGATCGAGGACAGCGCTGCGGCGGCGACGGGCACGCATTTCCACGTAGACCGCTTGGTGGCGGAACCGGGAACCGGGCGCGTCACGGTCGAAATTCGGGCGCAGGCGGGCGCTCCGGCGGCCACTGCGCAGGTCGATGTGCGGTTGCCCGGGTTGGATGTGCCGCATTTCTCCTCGCCGATGCTGGTCGAGGCCTATGGTCCAGCTGACGCGGATTCTCCGTACGCCCATTCCGGGATTGACTTGCTGCCGGTGGTGGGTGCGCGCGTGGGCTTCGAGGCGGATGAGCTGCGGTATTACATGGAGTTGTACGGGGTGCAGCACGTACCGGACAGCTTGATTTACATCGCGAATTGGCTCGCGGATGCGGAGGGGGTGGAGTTGGCGGGCAGCCGGGTGTACCAGCGGGTGGTGAAAGGCCAAATCCTGCCCCTCTTCACCACGCGGCCCTGGGGCCCCGACGCGAGCGCCGCCCGCTCCCTCGTGTGGGAGGCCGTGTCGAAAACAGGAGGCGTCCTGTGCCGCGAGGAACTCCCCATCGCGGTGGAGCAGGCCGGTGCGGGGCCGGACGAATTGCTGGCGTTTGCCACAGCATGGACGGACCGCGAGGCGTTGCTGCGCCACCTGCAAGACCACCATCCGCGGGGCAATCCGAGCCAGCAGCGGCTGATTCGGGATGTGTTGCCCGAAGTGGATTTGGCCCAAATGCAAAGCTTCCTCGACCGCTTCTGGCGCCTCCAAAACCCCGCCGACCCCGCCGGCGCCTACGCGCAATACGTCGCGGACATCGCCTACGTCGACGAACGCTGGGGCGCCTGCTACAAAGGCCACGGGGCGGACAGCGACATGGGCTACGTTTACCTCCGGTACGGCGCACCGAAGACCGTGGTCCAGCGGCACAACGAGACCGAGTACTACCCGTATGAGATTTGGCACTACCACCGCGCGGGCAACTTCAGCGACAAGCGGTTCCTCTTTTTCAGCCCGCACATGGTCGCCGAATGCTTCACCTTGCTGCACAGCGACATGCTCGGCGAGGTGTCCAACCAAGATTGGTTGACCATTTTACGTAACCGAGAGAACACTTTGCGCGTAACGGAATCGCAACAAAACCGGTCCAACCCGCGGGACAATTACACGCGGGAAGAACCGGAAGACTTGTTCTTCAACCCGCGCTGAGTGACGAATTTACCCCCTTCCCCGACCGTAGCAGTCGCCATCCTCAACTGGAACGGCGTCCACCATTTGGAGCACTACCTGCCGTCTGTGGTCGCGCACAGCCCGGAGGCCGAAGTGGTGGTGATCGACAACGGAAGCACGGACGAATCGATTCCGTGGTTGCGCGCCCATTTCCCGGGCGTCCGCATCGTGGCGCTGCCGGAAAATTTGGGCTTTGCTGGGGGGTATAACGCGGGACTGCAACAGGTGGAAGCAGACGTCTTCGTGCTGCTCAATTCCGATGTGCGCGTGACGCCCGATTGGATCCCACCGGTCTTGCGCATGATGTCCGCGGGGTACGCCGCGTGTGCGCCCAAATTGCGGAACGACTCCGACCCCGATCTCCTCGAATACGCCGGAGCGGCGGGCGGTTACATGGACCGCGACGGGTTCATGTTCTGCGCGGGGCGCATCTTTGAAGTCTTCGAAACAGACGCCGGGCAATACGATTCCGACCGGGAGGTGTTCTGGGCTTCCGGAGCGGCGATGTTCGTGCGATCGGATGCGTGGCGGGCCGTTGGCGGATTGGATGTGGACTTCTTTGCCCACATGGAGGAAATCGATTTGTGCTGGCGGCTGAAAAACCGGGGACACCGGGTGGGCGTATGCGGGCACAGCGCGGTCTACCACCTCGGCGGCGGCACCTTGCAAAAGCTGAACCCCTTCAAGACCTACCTCAACTTCCGCAACAACCTGTTTTTGCTGTTCAAGAACCACCACCGGGTGTGGTGGCCGGGCATGTTGGTGCGGCGGATGCTGCTCGATGGGGTGGCGGCGCTGAAATTCCTCGCGGAGGGCAACGGCGAGCTGTTCCGCGCGGTGTTCCGGGCGCACATGTCATTTTACAAGGCCTTCTTCACCACGTGGGCCAAACGCCGTTCCGAACGCCAAGCCATCGCCTCCGGCCTCCACTCCGGCCCCCTCCTGCCCTACAATTACGCGGGCTGGTACCGCCGGAGCATCCTGTGGGACTACTTCGCGAAGCACCGGGTGACGTTCGATGAATTGCGTGCAGAAGCCCTCCAGCACCCGACTGCGCCGCGTCCCTGAACTGCAGCTTTGCGCGGGTGAATTCCGTGCGGCACCCCGATGTGAACGGCGCACCTTCGCGCCATGGCATTTACCCCTTGGCCTTTCTCCCTGCGCAGTCCGCTGTGGGGCCCGTTGTTCGGCTTGGTAGCCGGCATGGCCCTCAGTTGGCACCTTCCCGCGTTGCCCGGGTCGGCTTTTGCCTTTGCGATTGCCTTGGCATTGGCGCCCCTTCTCGTGTGGCGGGCACCGCGGTTTGCGGCCGGGTGGATGGCCTTGTGCGGCGGCTACCTGTTGATGGAGTCGGCTGCGGCATCGAGCCGGGAGCCGGATTGGCGGGGCGCCGGGTGCTTCACGTGCCGTTGGGCTGAGGCGGCGGTGCAGGAGCGCTTCGGCTGGCGGGTCGTGGCGCAGTGCCGGGGTGCGGGCACAACGCGCACCGTGCGGTTGGAGGGTCGCGGGACCGCACCGGATTGTGTGGGCAGGGCCACGGTGTGGGCGCGGTGGGTGACCTGGGAACGGCGCGGCGATTTCGATGAGGCGGCGGTGTACCGCAAGCGCGGCATCGCCGGGCGGCTTGCCGTGTTCTCCGAGCTGGACTGGCAGGTGGCCGAGGAGCCGCGCGACGACTGGTTCGAAGCGTGGTCGGTGAAGCTTCGCCGCCGCCTGCGCGCGCGGTATGAAGCACATTTGTCGCGCCCCGCCGTGGCTTTTCTGTGGGGCATTTCCACCGGCGACAAGTCCTTGCTCACGCCGGCGCATCGAAGCGATTTCGCCCGGGTCGGCCTCGCCCACGTGTTGGCTGTCAGCGGCTACCACGTGGGGCTCATCGGCTTTTTGCCGCTGCTCCTGGCCCGGTCTAAAAGGCAATCCATGCGCCTGCTTGCACTCGCTGGCATTCCGCTCATCGGTGGCTACGTCCATTTTTGCGGGGGATCGGACAGTGCCTTGCGTGCATGGGGCATGGCAAGTCTGTTGCTCGTGGGGGCTGCCGTGCGCAGGCCCATTCCCCTCGCCCATTCGTGGTGCACCATGGGCTGGGTGATGGCACTTTTCCATCCCCTTTCGGTCCTTCAATTGGGAACGCAGCTCAGTTTCGTGGCGGTGCTGGGGATTGCGCTGGGGCTGGCCGCATTGGCGCAGTGGCCGCACGCGCGCTGGGGAAGTGCGGTGGCCGTGCCGGTGGCCGCACAGGCTGCTACGGCTCCCCTCGCGGTGCCGACGTTTGGCCAATTTCCAACCGCCTTCCTTCCAGTGAACTTGGTGGCGGGCCCGTGGGTGACCGCCATCGGCTTCAGTGCCCTCGCTTGGCTTGTTTGGCCCAGCACTTGGCCTGGCTTTGCATCCTTGTCTGCCTGGCTCGATGCCTGTGCCCGGTGGTTCATGCTGGTGGTGGAGCGCATCGCCCCGTGGGATGGGATTTCCCTGGCCGTGGACGCTGGGGACCATGTCCGATGGTGGGCGGTCGGAGCCGGGGTCATGGCCGTGTTCATCGCCCTCATCCGGCCCCATCACCCCGGTTGGGGCTGGGCGGCTGTGGCCTTGCTGATGAGCTGGCCTTGGTGGCCGGCGCCGACTGTACCGCATCGGGATTGGGAGGTGCTTCGCGGCCGCTACGCCCATTTGCGTTTGGGGGAACAATGGGTTTACACCGACTCCCTCCGTTCGTCCGGTTCGGGGATCACCACCGAGGTTTCGCATCAAGGGCTCTTGGCCTACCAACACGTGAGCGATTCGCTGCAGATTTGGGGGGTGAATCGCCAGGGGACTTGGGCCTTTCGCACACATGAGCGGGCCGGCATGGGCCGCCTGGAAATCGGAGGGCACCGGTGGGTTTGGGAGCGGTGGCAGCCCGCTGTGAGGGGGCGGTGGCCGCCATAAAAAAAGGGGACCTCAGTCCCCCATTTCGTCGTTTTTTTGGCCTCAATTCAAATGAAGCAGCTGCTTCATCACCTGGTCCACATAGCCCTCCCATTCCGGCACATCGGCGATGGGTAAAATGGCATTGACCCGGTTGTTCCGGCGGGAATAGATGGCTTCCACGTAGAAGCCTTCGAGTTCGAATATGCACAGGATGTATCGGTTCTCAACAATGCGTTGAGCGAGACAAATCCCGTGGTCCCACATGTAGTTCGTCTTTTCGTCGAGTGGAAGGCGGTTGAACGATTGCAAATCCATGGGGTAAGGGTTCGTTGTGAGTTGTGGTCACGCTTACGCAAAGGCCCCTTGTCAGGTTGCATTCCGACGCACTTTCCTCCCCTACCTTTAGCCCATGGATCGGATACACTTGGTTGAATGCCCCCGGGATGCCATTCAAGGTTGGCCGACGGCCATTGCTACGGCCGATAAAATCGCCTATTACCGCGCGTTGCTGGACGTGGGGTTTGACACCTTGGACATGGGCAGCTTCGTCTCGCCGCGGGCGATTCCCCAAATGGCCGACACGCGGGAGGTCCTCGCATCCCTTGTGGAAGAGGGCTTCAAATCGCGGCCCACGCGGTGGCTGGTCATCGTTGCCAATGCGCGGGGTGCGCGCGATGCCGCAGAGGTGGAGGCAGTGGACGATGTAGGGTTCCCCCTGAGCTTGAGCGAGACCTTCCAACGGCGCAACACCGGAGCCGGCTTGGAAGAAGCGTGGGAGCGATTGATCGCCATCCGCGACATCACCGGTGCTTCAGGCAAGCGACTCGTCGTGTACACGAGCATGGGTTTTGGGAACCCGTACGGCGATCCGTATTCGCCAGAATTGTTGTTGGAAGCGGCACACCGGCTCGTGGAGGAGTTGGGTGTGGAAGTGGTTTCCCTCAGTGATACCGTAGGGACGGCGCGGCCGGCCGAGATCGCTGCGGCGTTTGAGGCGCTGATTCCCGCCCTGCCCGAGGCCACCTTTGGGGCGCACTTGCACGCAAGTCCCTTTGAATGGTCGGAAAAAGCAACGGCAGCC
>CBFHPD010000157.1:0-8715 GCA_965657495.1 uncultured Flavobacteriales bacterium | reverse complement strand
CGCAGAGCAATTGTGGGACACCACTTTGAACCCCGAGTACCGGACCCTGCGCCAAGTCACCATTGAAAACGCGGCAGCAGCTGATCACGTGTTCTCCATGTTGATGGGGGATGAAGTGCCTCCTCGGAGGGCCTTCATCGAGGAAAATGCCAAATACGCGAACATCGACGCGTGACCGAGCGCCCCTACCACATCACCGGCATGACGTGCGGCCACTGTGTCGCCCGCGCGAAGGTGGCCCTCGAATCCCTGCCTGAAGTCGAACATGCAGCGGTGCAACTCGAAGCTCCGCAAGCGCAGCTCACGTTTGCCAGCACCGTTCCTGAGGTGGCCACCTTGCAAGCGGCGCTTGACGAGGTCGGTTACACGATTCAGTCTGCCCCCGCAGTCCAACGTCCGGGCAAATGGGCCGGAAAGGTGGTTTGGGTCACTGGGGCGAGCAGCGGAATCGGCAAGGCCTCGGCACTGGAGTTTGCCCGCCAAGGCGCCCGGGTCATTTTATCGTCCCGGCGCGAAGCTGCGCTCGCAGCAGTCGTGGATGAGGCGCCCGCACCGTTGCGCGGCGATTTGCGCGTCTTGCCCTTGGACCTCGCTGCCACCGATGCGTTGGCAGGGAAGGCCTCGGCGGCGCTGGATTGCTTCGGGCAATTGGATGCGGTGGTGCATTGCGGCGGCATTTCGCAACGGTCCCTGGCGCAGGATACGTCCTTGGAAGTGGACCGCCGGGTCATGGAAATTGACTACTTCGGCACCGTGGCGTTGACGAAGGCGGTGTTGCCCCACTTTTTGGAGCAACGTGGCGGACAATTCATTGTGGTCACGAGCCTGATGGGCCTGTTCTCCTCCCCATTGCGTTCGGGATATTGCGGGGCCAAACACGCGCTTCACGGATTTTTCGAGTCCTTGCGCGCGGAAGTGCACCACGCAGGAATCGGGGTAACCATGGTTTGTCCCGGATTCATCCGAACCGACATCTCCCTCAACGCCGTGGTCGGTGACGGATCCAAGCAGGGCACCATGGACGAAAAAACAGGGAAAGGCCTGACGCCGGAGGCCTGTGCTGCACAACTCGTTCGGGCGGCCTACCGCCGCAAACCGCAAGTGCTCATCGGGCGCTCCGAATTGCTCGGCGCCTACTTGAAGCGGTTCTTCCCGGGGTTGCTCCGCCGCATCGTGCGCAAGGCCGCCGTGACCTGATCAGGCGACGTATTCGCGGCCAGCGACATCGAGCACTTTCGTGCGCTTCTTCAAGGTACGCAAGGTTAAAAACACCACGGCGGCTCCGGCCAGCATGACCACCCAATGCTCCGATAACACCGCTTCATCCCAGTGGTATCCAGCAGCGCGGAACCGGTGCAGCGCATCGATCAAGGCAAAACTGACGAACACCGCAAAGAAGCCGTTGTACTCCCGCTTGAGGACGTTCCGCATGGAAAAGTCCACGCCCGGAGCGGTCCAACCTTTCAAGCGCGGAATGAAGGCGGGCGTACGTTCGGACCAATCCAAATAGGCTTGTCCAAATTTGCGCCGCAAAAACGCCTCTTCTGCAAACATGATGCGCTCGTAGTACACCCAAAACAGCAAGGTCACCACCAAGGTAAACCATTGGTTGCCAACAAACATGACCAGCCCGATCCACATGAAGTAGTTGCCCACGTAGAGCGGGTGGCGCACCGTGCTGTAGATGCCATGTGTGTTGAGGGATTCAGCGACCTGCCCTTCGCTGGTATTCCGACCGGAAGTGCCGCGGGGGGTGTATCCGATGGTGAGGGCCCGGAAGATGACGCCCAACAAGCTCACAGCCAAACACGTGGCCCACCAGCCGGTCGACGCAAAATCAGGCGACCACGCATCCGGCACCCAAAGGGCAATCGGCGCGGCCACGACATACAAAACGAGGGGGAGGAAACTGCGCCAGCGGAACAACCAGTTGCCGCTTCGCTCCATGGATTCAATCAGCGCCATTTGCTTCGTATCGGGGTTGGTTCCATTTTTTGATCTGCTCAGCGCCGGACAAGCCGGCCAACACTTCCACCTCCAGTCCGTCAGACAATCCCAGCTCCACGTCCATGCGCTCGTAGGTGTCGGGCGCCGTCAGCACCTCGACAAAGGGCTGGTCGCCCTCGAACTGAAGCAAGGACTCGCTGATTTTCAGGACGTCCTTCTGCTCAGCGAGCACCACTTCGGCCGTGGCCGAATAGCCGGCGCGCAGGAATTGGCCCGGGGGCATTTGCACCGCGGCTTTGACCTCGAACTGGATGGCTCCGCCGTCCTTAACCCCTTTGGGGCTGATGTATTCGAGCAGGGCGCGGAAGGTTTGGCCTTCGATGGCACCGATGGTGAGGAGGAGCTCCATGCCGGGCTCGAGCTTTTCGACTTCGCTTTCGTCGATTTGGCCCACAAACAGCAGGTCGCTCATGTCGGCAACGCTCGCGATGGTGGTCCCTTCGTTGAAGTTGTTCGCTTCGATGACGCTGTTGCCTTTCCGAACGGGCACGTCAAGGACCATGCCGGCGATGGTGGAGGTGATGAGGGTGTTGGAGGTGCGGCCCGAGCGGGAAGCGACGCCGTCTTGGATGATGCGGAGGTTGTCTTCGGCGGCGAGGACCTCTTCTTCCGCCTGGCGTTTGGAGGTGGCGAATGGTTGAAACGCGGCTTCGGAAAGCACGCCATCTGCAAGGAGGGCGGCGTTGCGCTCGTAGCTCTGGGTGGCGTCGTCGAGGTTGATGCGGGCGCGCTGCACCCGGGCTTCGGCCGCCGAAAGGGCCCCCATGTCAGGCACCACCATGACTTCGGCCAAGACGTCTCCGGCGCGCACAGTATCCCCGGCTTCCACGCGCACCGAACGTACAATCCCCGATATTTGCGGCTTGATCAGGATTTCTTGGCGCGGCTCGATGCTGCCGGACGCCATGGTCCGCAGCCGGATGTCACCGCGTTCTGGCGCGGTGGTGTCGTAAAAGGCTTGGGGCGCTGCCTCTTTGGCCTTCAAGAAGAACAAGGTGTAGGCCCCGCCGGCAACAACGGCAAGGGAAAACACGACCAATGCGATGACTCTTCCTTTTTTCATTCTGATCTGATTGCCTCCACGGGACGGATGGCTACCGCCCGCAAAGCTGGTAAAATTCCGGCAAAAACGCCCATGACCAACAAAACCGCGAGCGCGAGGAGGACGACATCAAGGGAGACCTCGGGGTTGCGGAAGCTGCCGTTGTCGCCCATTTGGGCCAAAACGCGGTTCAGGCCCTCCAGGGTGGCCACGCCCGCCACCATGCCGGTCAACCCGGACAACGCGGTGAGGAACAGGGTCTCCCCGATGATCTGCTTCACCACCGTCGCCGGGGTAGCACCGAGCGCCCGCCGAATGCCGATCTCCTGCGTGCGCTCCTTGACCGTGATGAGCATGATGTTCACAATGCCGATCGCCCCGGCGAACAGGGCCAAGCCGCCGAAAACAAACGAAATGATTCGGAACGCACCGAAGACCGTTTCCATTTCCTCGAACTCCTCGGCGGTGGACCAATGGCCGAAGGCGCGTGGGTCGTCGGGGTGCACGTGGAGCCGGGTTTTGAGCAGGCCGATGACCTCGGCTGCGGCGGAATCTGCATGGTAGCGTTCGTCGATGAGCAGGCTTAGCCAACCGATTTGGTCCCCGAAATGAAACGCCTTGTTGAAGGTGGTGAACGGGGTGAAAATGCTCTGCTCGGACTCCTCGGCATCGTCCCCGGTCAAGGGCGATCCGTAGACGCCGATGACGGTGAAGAACACGCCAGAGATGTCGATTTGGCCGCCTATGACGGGTTCGTCGGGGGCGAACAGGAGTTCGGCCACGCGCTCGCCAATGACCGCCACCTTGCGGCATTCGTCGAGGTCGTTTTGGTTCAAATAGCGGCCTTCCCGAATGATCAACGGCTCGAGCTCAATGAACTCCGGCACATCGCCGTACACATTGAACGCCCCGGTGCGCAACCCACGCGTCACATTGTTCGCCCCCTGCCAGCCGCCCAGCTGGTTCCGTGGCGCCACCACCTTCATCGTGTTGCTGTTCGCCTTCAAATACTCCGCGTCATCCATCGTCATTTCGAGCCAACGGCCGCGCTGGTAACCGTCGTACGGCATGCTCGTCGACTGCGTCCACAGGTACATGGCATTGCGCACAAAACGGCCCAAATCACTGGACACCCCGGCCTGTAAGCCGTTCGATGCCCCCACCGTGATGATGATCATGAACACGCCCCACCCCACCCCCAGCCCGCTCAAGAACGTGCGAAAGGGGTTGGTGACAAACACCACCAACAACTCCAGCCAGGTATCGCGGTCAAACAACTTCATTCCGCTCGCAACGCTTCTACGGGACGGATGCGCACCGCGCGCAAAGCCGGCCCCATCCCACTGAACACCCCCACCACGACCAACAACAGCAGCGCCGTGACCGACACCTGAAAGTTGACCTGCGGGGAATCAAAGTACTCGTGGTCCACCATGGGCGAAACCCACTCCAACAAGCCGATTCCAACCGCCAATCCCGCAAGTCCCGCCACGAGCATCAACGCCGTCGCTTCCTGCACAATCAAGCCGATGATGGAACCGTTGGTGGCCCCCAGGGCCTTCCGCACGCCGATTTCCTTTGTCCGCTCCTTCACCACGATCGCCATGATGTTGGCCACCGAAACGGCCCCCGCCAAGAGCGTCATGAGCCCGATGCCCCAAATGAACAGCCGAATGCCCCCGAAAATCGCCACAAACTTCCCGAACATCTCGTTGTTGTTCGACACGTGCAAACCGCTTTGATCGTCGGGGTGAATCGCCAGCCGGTCCTTCAACCAGGCCGTCATGTCCTCGGTCATGCGCTGCGATTGCTCGAGGCTCAAATCCCCAGTGCTGTAAATGAGGTGCCCCACTTCATCGCCCCACCCGAGCCGCGTCTGCATGGTGGTGAAGGGGATGTACACGGCGTTGTTCTCCCACCTGCCGCCCGCGTCCTTGAAGGTGCCCACGATGCGGTAGTTGGAGCCAAACACCTGCAACTCCGTGCCCAATGCCACCTGGCCGCCAAACAGCTCGCGCACCAGGTTGTCCCCGATGACCGCCACCTTTCGGAGATCGGCGAGGTCGCGCGGGGAAATGAAGCGACCTGACGTGAGTTCGGTACGCTCGAGCGCTTGGTAAACCGGGTCCACCCCGCGCAGCATGTACTCCCCTTGTTCGCTGCCGCTCGCCATGGTCACGCCCCACATTTGGAGGCGCCGGCTCGAAGGAAGCGGCTCTTCAAGCACCTCGGCGACCCCGAGCGCATCCCCTTCATCGAGGGCGATGCGGCGATTGGGCTGGCGCCCGCGGTAGGGCAAGGTGGTGCGTCCCGGCCGGATCCATACCGAATTGGTGGCGTCGTCCGAAAACTGGGCTGTCACCCCGTTCTCCAACCCAAATCCCAACCCCTGCATGACCACCAAAATGAACATGCCCAATGCGATGGACAGGCCCGTCAATCCCGTCCTCAGCGGATTCGAGAGGACGGTGTGCGCGATTTCCAGCCAAGCATCCCGATCAAACATGCTCGCCCGCCGTTTCCACCAATCCGTCGCGGAGCCGGATGGTGCGCCCGCACGCGTCCGCAATTTCCTGCTCGTGCGTCACGATGACGATGGTCTTGCCTTGTTCGTGGATGCGCTGGAGCAACGCCATGACTTCTTCGGAAGTCACCGAGTCGAGGGCGCCCGTGGGTTCGTCGGCGAGGATGACCTGGGGGTCGGTGATGAGGGCCCGCGCGATGGCGACGCGCTGCTTTTGGCCCCCGCTCATCTGCGTGGGCAAATGGCCCGCCCAGTCCGCTAACCCCACCTGGTCGAGGTAGGCCAAGGCGCGCTCCTCCCGCTCCTTCCGGGGCACCTTTTGGTAATACAGCGGCAGCGCCACGTTGTCCAACGCGGACTTGAATCCAATCAAGTTGAAACTCTGGAACACGAACCCCAAAAACTGGCTGCGGTAACGCGCCGCCTGACGCTCCGAGAGGCCGGACATGTCCACACCATTCAAGGCGTAGCTTCCGCCGTCGAACCCGTCGAGCAGCCCCAACACATTGAGCAAGGTCGATTTCCCGGAACCCGACGACCCCATGATGGCCACCAGCTCCCCGGCACGGATGTCGAGGTCGATGCCCTTCAGCACCCGGAGCGACTGGCTCCCGGTCTGGTACGTCTTTTCAATTCCGCGCAGTGCAATCACTGCGCGAAGATAGGCGGGACAGTGCCCTCCGCGCCCGCATTAGCGCATTTTCACACCTTCCGCCCCCGCGCCCGCAAACAGCCAATCCCGCGCGGCAAGCATCAGGGGCTGCATGAACGCGTCTTCCTCCAAAAACGGCACTTCCTCGCGAAGGGATTCTTGCAGTCCGGCCAAGCGCGGAGCCATGCCAGCCGTACCGCGCAACGCACAGGCCTGGGCGGCACACATGGCCTCGACGGCCAGCACCTGCTCCACGTTGTCGAGGATGCGCCACAGCTTGAGCGCCCCGTTTGCGCCCATGCTCACGTGATCCTCTTGGCCGTTGCTGCTGTCGATGGTGTCCGCTGCGGCCGGCGTCGTCAGTTGTTTGTTCTGCGACACGAGGCTGGCCGCGGTGTATTGCGGAATCATGTACCCGCTGTTCAGGCCGGGGTTGGAGGCCAAAAAGGGCGGCAACCCCTGCCGGCCGCTCAACAACTTGAACACGCGCCGTTCGCTGATGCTCCCCCATTCGTGGGCCGCGAGCGCCATGGCCTCGAGCTGCAACGCAAGGGGCTGCCCGTGGAAGTTGCCGCCACTGATGATCTCCCCCGTGTCCGGGAAGATGAGCGGGTTGTCGGTCACGGCGTTCAGTTCGCGTTCGATGATGGTGCGCGCGGCCGCTACGGCGTCGATGGAGGCGCCGTGGACTTGGGGCACGCAGCGGAACGAGTACGGGTCCTGCACCTGCGCCCGGGGAAGGCGCATCTGTTCGCTTCCGGCGATCCAGGCCCGAACGCGTTGCGCCGAGGCGATGGCGCCCGCTTGGTGGCGCAGGGCGTGCACGCCGGGTGCAAAGGCGTCGGGCCGGCCGTGCCAGGCTTCGAGGGACCAAGCCGCCACGGCGTCCGCTGCGGCCTCGATGGCTGCGAGGCGGGTGAGCGCGGCAGCACCGTAGGCGAGCATGAGTTGGGTGCCGTTGATGAGGGCCAGCCCCTCTTTGGCCTGCAACTCCAGCGGCTTCCAGCCGTATGCCGCCAGCACATCCGCCGCCGGTACGTCCACCCCATCGATGCGGAATGCGCCCTCCCCGATGAGCGGCAACACCATGTGCGCCAAGGGAGCCAAGTCCCCGCTGGCTCCAAGCGACCCTTGGGACGGGACCACCGGCAACAAGTCCGCGTTCAGGAAATCCACCAACCGCGCCACCGTCTCCGGTGCCACCCCGCTGTGCCCCTGCGCCAAGGCCTTGACTTTCAGCACCATCATGCGGCGAACGACCTCCTCCGGCACGTCCTCGCCCACACCGCACGCGTGAGAAATCAAGATGCGCCGCTGCAATTCCGCGAGCTGGTCGTCGGATACGCGGGTGTGCGCCAAGTCCCCGAAGCCGGTGTTGACGCCGTAAATCGCCCGATCACTGCCCTGGGCGGTTTGGGCCAAAAACGCATGGCATGCCGCCACCGCCTCAGTGGCTTCGTTCGACAAGGCCCAAGGTCCTTCCGCGCCCAGGAGCGCATCCAAGGTGGGAAGGTCCCACCAGCTGTGGTCGATTTGCTTCATTTGGCCTGCAAGATACAGCCACACTTGCCCACCGAAAGATTCACCTTTTCAATTGTAACTTGCGCGGCTAGAATGAACACCTTGATAAACTCCACCTTCCTCGGTGCGGCCCTCGTGGCGGCAACCGCTTGGGCCCCACCCGCTGCCGCCCAAGTCGCGTTTGAGGAATTCGATTTGAAAAACGGTCTCCACGTCATCCTTCATGAGGACCACAGCACCCCGATTGTCGCCGTCACGGTGATGTACCACGTGGGGTCGAAGAACGAGAACCCGGAGCGCACCGGCATGGCCCACTTCTTTGAGCACCTCTTGTTCGAAGGCAGCGAGCACATTGCCCGCGGCGAATTCGACAGTTACGTGGAAGGCGCCGGTGGGGTCTTGAATGCGAACACCACCCAAGACCGGACTTTCTACTACGAGCTGCTGCCATCCAATCAATTGGAGTTGGGGCTTTGGCTTGAATCCGAGCGCATGTTGCACGCCCGCGTGGACGGCGAGGGCATTGAGACCCAGCGCGAGGTGGTGAAAGAGGAGAAGCGCCAGCGGTACGACAACCAGCCCTATGGCCAAATGATGCCCACCGTGTTCGAAACGGCTTACCGGGAGCATCCGTACCAGTGGACGCCCATCGGTTCCCTCGACCACCTCAATGCCGCTGCTTACGAAGAGTTCATGGACTTTTACGACACGTTCTATGTGCCCAACAATGCGGTGTTGTCCATCGCCGGGGACATCGACCCCAAGGCCGCCAAGAAACTCATCAAAGCTTATTTCCAAGACATCCCACGGGGCACGAAATCCATCCCGCGTCCGGACATCACCGAGCCCATTCGCACCACCGAAGTGCGCGACACGGTCTATGGAAAGGATGCCCTGCCCATGATCGTGCAAGCCTACCCGGTTCCTGCGCAAGGCACGCCGGATTACTATGCGGTGGAGATGTTGAAC
>CBFHPD010000156.1:0-15411 GCA_965657495.1 uncultured Flavobacteriales bacterium | reverse complement strand
CCACGGTGGCAGGTCCGGTGCGGGTGGGGTGCACAGGGTTTTGAGCGGAATGGTCACGCCCCAGGCGGCCCCCGTAGAGTCTTGCGGGAGCTTGACCTCCAATACCAGCAGCGAAGGACTGGCTTCAGGAACGGTGTAGGTGATGGGGTTGTCCCACCCGGTATGCGTGCCCACCCATTGCCCGTCGATCCAGAGTTCGGCAGGAGTGTCCAAGGGGGCGAGTGCCTCGTCCATGAGCACCCAGGACAGGGTTTGGCCCGGTTGCAAATGCGTCTTGCCCAAGTAGAGGCTCCCTTCCAAAGGGGTTCCTCCCACCCAAATGGGATCCACCCCGAGCGAATCGCGCACGTCGCGCATCGCCTGCTTCAGTGCGGTCCAATCAGCGGATCGTTCAAAGGCCGCTTGCTTCGCCGCCGCCAGCGATTGCTGCGCTTCGGCGCGTTGTGAGGTGCACATAATCAGGCACGCGACGGCCAGGCCCCCTTGGAGGGAGCGATTGAGAAATGCCAACATGGTGCGCGGATTAGAAGGTGACGAAGTAGGTTCCGCCCGCCGATTCCACGGGCACCGTAATGGTTTGCAGGTGGCTCGGTCGCAGGCCATCCGCCAAAGTCCAGCGGAACCATTGCACATGGACCTCCCACTGTGCCTCGTTTACCGGGAAGACAAACGAAGCCGTGGCCGGCACCCCGAAGGTGCTGGCGGCTTGGTCGATGAAGACATCGGGAGGGCTGCCATCGAGCCAGTGCGTCATGTCCGGCGGTTCGGGAGCGGTGCGGATTTTACCATACCAGCGCGCATCCACGCGGTCCGTTGCTGCGCGTTGAAAAGTGAGCATGGTGGGGGTGGGAAGCGCGAGTTCATGCGTTCCGCAACCCCAAACGGGGGTGCGGTCGAGGTGCACGGTGACGCCGGAAGGGTGCACGGCATGCAGGGTCAACGCCTCGACGGCGGGAGCTTCGGGCCACGTAATTACGCCGTCTTCCAGGGCCACTTGTTCAATCAATTCATCGGGGCCGACCCCGGTCCAGCCGCCTTGCCACTCGCCCTTGGCGAGCAAGGCAGCACTTCCCGAGACGGGCACACTGCCGTCCAAAAAAGCCACGTTCCACGCGTAACACGGCGTTGTTTCCGGTTCCGGCCGCTGACATCCCGTCATCACCAAACCGCCCCATGTGGCACAGGCCACCCACGTCATTGTTCTGTTCATGGTGCCAAAAGAACCGAGCACGCTCCGAAGGGCAAAATGCACTTCATGAGCGCGGGGGAAGGATTCAGGAACGGGCGGTAGCCTTGCGGGACCGCCGGATGGCTTGGTCCAGGGTTTGGGCCAGCGCCCCGGCCTCCTTCATGGACAACTGCTTCCCCAACCGCAACCTCCGCGCCCGGCTGCGCACCACCAGGCTTTCGCCCCCCATGATCCAAAAACTCTGGTCCAAAGAATGCAAGAATTTCCGAGGGTCGCGCTTCACCACCTCCATCCGATCGACCGTGTCCAGCGGCACTTCGAGCGCCCGGCCGTACGAGCCGAAGGCGTTCTTCACCGACAGCGTGGTGGGCGTGATGCGGATCATTTCGCGCCCCCATTTGCGCCAAGCGATGACCTTGCCCACGCGGAAGGCGAAATAGGCCCAAAACGCCAACGAGATGGCGTAGAACATGCGTTCGTCCGCGACCTCTGTCCGCGCCCATTCGGCGAGGAAGACGGCGCCGATGAACCACCAAGCGAACCACCAACCGACGAGCAAACGGAAGGAGGTGCGCGGGATGGACTGCGTGATGATCACCGTGAAGGCGTCCTCGTGTTGGGCGCAGGTGATGCGGGGACCGATGGATTTGGGCTGGGCCATGGGGTCAGGAGGGGTTAGCGGCAAGCGCGCGCGCATACAGGCGCTCGTATTCAGGGAGGATGCGGGCGATGTGGAACCGGTTTGCTGAGGCCAACGCCTGGAGTGAAAATTGTTCCAGCCGGGCGGGGGTGCTCAGGATGTCGAGGCATGCGTTGGCCAGGGCGGGAACATCTCCGATTTGGCACAACACGCCGGCCACCCCGTCTTCCACCACCTCCGAAATCCCGCCGGCGTTCGACGCCACCACCGGCACCCCGGCCGCCATCGCCTCCAAAGCCGACAACCCGAAGCTCTCCGACTCCGACGGCAACATGAACAAGTCGCTGATCAACAGCGCCTCAATCGGATTCTTCACCTTCCCGAGGAAATACGTGTCTTCCTTCACGCCGAGCTCTTCGCACAGCAGCTCCGCCGCTTGCCGTTCCGGCCCGTCGCCGATGAAGAGCAGCTTGGCGGGGCGTTGCGCCCGAACGCGCGCAAATGCCCGCACCACGTCCGGCACCCGCTTCAGTGGCCGAAAATTCGAAATGTGGGTGATGATGGGCTCGCCCGCCGGCGCGAGGCTGTTCCGCAAGTCCTCCTTCACGGGGATGGCGAAGTGTCTGGGGCAGAAGAAGTTATGGATGACCTCGATGTCGCGGGTCACTTCGAACAGCGCTTCGGTGTCCTGCTTCAAGCTGTTTGAAACAGCGGTCACGGCGTCGCTCTGGTTGATGGCGAAGGAAATCACCGGTTTGAACGATGGATCCTTCCCCAGCAGCGTGATGTCGGTGCCGTGCAGTGTGGTGATGTACGGCACGTTCAGCCCTTCTTCCCGCAGGATGGCGCGCGCGGTGTACGCTGCGCTTGCATGCGGGATGGCATAATGGGCGTGGATGAGGTCGAGGCCACGCTGCCGCACCACTTCCACCATCTTGCTGGCCAAAACCAATTCATACGGCGGGTAGTCAAATAGGGGATAATCCGACACCCGCACCTCGTGGTAGAACACGTTGGTGTGGAAGCTGCCGAGCCGCGCGGGCTGGTCGTAGGTGATGAAATGGATCTCGTGCCCCTGGTCGGCGAGGGCCTTGCCGAGTTCGGTGGCCACCACCCCCGAGCCGCCGAAGGTGGGGTAGCACACGATGCCGATCCGCATGTGGCGGGAAGTGGGGGAGTCAGTCATGGAGGTTAAACCGTTCGGGGAGGCCCAAGGTTTGGTACACCACCCGCTGAATTTCCGTCCGCACGTTCAGGCTCACCAGCTTCCAGTTCTCCGCGTCGGGGTGCACGCGGTTGCTCAGGAAGATGTAGACCAAATCCGCATCCGGATCCGCCCACGCCACCGTCCCTGTGAACCCCGTGTGCCCAAAGCTCGCCCACCCCGCCTCGTTGCACGTCGGCCCCTCGTCGCGCTCCGCCTCCGGCCGGTCAAACCCGCACGCCTTCCGATGCGCCTCGTCCGGATCCACCCGCTGGGTCCACGCGTGAATCGTCGCCGCTTGCAGCCCGCTCCACCCGGCGTAATGGCCCCCGCGGCTGAGCATATAGAACAGCCGCGCCAAGTCGTATGCGTCGCTGAACAGCCCCGCATGCCCCGCCACACCGCCCAACATGGCCGCTCCCGGATCGTGCACGTGCCCGTGCACGGTTTGCTCCCGGAACACCTGGTCCACCTCGGTGGGCGCCACCTCGCTCGGCTCGGCCCACTCCATGGGCCGGAATCCGATGCGCGTCAGGCCCATGGGGGTGTAGAACCGGTCGCGTACGAAGGCGTCGAGGGGTTGGCCCGTCAGCTGCTCCACCATGCGCTGCAGCTCGTAATAACCCAAATCGCTGTACCGATGCGTGCCCACCGGATCCAAGGGCGCCTCCACAATCCGCTGCAAAATCGTGTCGCGGTAGCTGTCGAGGATGTACAAGCCATCGGCCACCTGCGTGCCGTGCGCAGCATCCGGTTCCCGCGTGAAAACGCCCGGCTGCTCGAGCGCCTCGAGGTAGAACGGGATCCACGCCTTGAGGCCCGCCCGGTGCGCCAGCACGTCCTCGATGCGCCGTTCCCCAAGCGCCGTCCCTTGCAAGTCGGGCAGGTGCGCATCCAGCCGATCATCGCGGGACAGCAGGCCCGCTTCCTCGAGCGCCATCAGGCTCACCGTCGAAGCCGCCACCTTCGTGATGCTGGCCAAATCATACACCGTCCCGCGCTCCACCGGCCGCTGACCATCCACCGTTCCGTATACGCCATCGTGCACGATGCGCCCGGCATGCGCCACCACCACCCGGCACCCGGGCATGGCCCCTTGTTGGATGGCCGCTTCGGCGATGGAATCGATGGCCGGCGCTCCGGCAAAGGGCACATCGGCAAACCCCAACCGCACCCCGCCGAGCGCCGGAAAGCCCCACCCGGCCGGAAATCCACCGGCCGAAACCGGCAACGTCCCCGATGCACCCACCGCCCCGGCGATGAACTCTGCGGCCACCGTTTCAGCCACAGGGTCGTCCTCGTACGCCACGATCACCGCATCGCTCAGCGCAGCGATGCGCGTCATCCGGTCCAACAAGTACGGCGAACCGAAAACCACCACCACGAGCGGCGGGCTGTCGGGCGCCATGGCCACCCGGGCCGCCAAATCTTCCAACCGCGCCCATTCCGCATCCGTCACTCCGTACTGCTTGCTGAGCCGGCGGTCGGTGCCGCCCAAGGCCACCACATACGCGACGGCGTCTGGGCGGTTGCTCCACCATCCGGCCACGCCCGTGGGCAGGGGCTGTTCATGGACTTCGGCCCCCGTGCCGAGCACGGCCTGCAACCGTTCCGCCAAGGGGCCGCCGTCGGATCCCATGCGGAGCACTTCCACGCGGCCCACCGGGCCGGCTAATGGGAGCACCCGCCGCCGGTTCGTCACCACGGTCAGCGCGGACTCGAGGATGGCTCGGTGCAGGGCGTCGTGTTGGGCGGTGGGAGGAGGGAAGGCGGTGGGGGCGGCTGCTCCGGTCCAGTGTTTGGCCTGCAACACCCGCCGGCATTTAACGGCGATGAAGGCCGAATCGATGCGCCCAGTCGCCACGGCTTCCCGAACTTCGGCCAGCACCTCCGCGGGCTCAGCAGGGAAGAGCAGCACATCGTTTCCGGCGAGCAGCGCATCGACGTGGGGCGAGGTGGTTTCAGCAAAGTCCGCAAAGCCCTTCATCGTCATGGCGTCCGTGAACACCAGGCCTTCGTACCCCAATTCGCCCCGCAACAGGTCGGTGACAATGCGGCGGGAGAGGGTGGAGGGAAGGGAATCGGGTTCGAGCCCGGGGACGTTCAAGTGCGCCGCCATGAAGGCCCCTACGCCGCCTTCGGCCAAGCCCCGAAAGGGCACCAGTTCCACGCTGTCAAACCGGGCGCGGTCGTGGGACAGGGTGGGCAAGGTGAGGTGCGAATCGGAATCGGTGTCGCCGTGTCCGGGGAAATGCTTGGCGGTGGCCAGCACGCGCTCAGCTTGCAGGCCCTCGGCGTAGGCCAGCCCCAAACGGGTCACCCGGTCGGGGTCTTCGCCGAAGGACCGGAAACCGATGACGGGGTTCGCCGGGTTGGAGTTGATGTCGACGTCGGGTGCGAAGTTGACGTGGATGCCCAGCGAGCGCAGGTCGCGCGCGATTTGGCCCCCCATTTGCCGCACCAAATCCGCATCATCCGTGGCCCCAAGCGTGATTGCCCGCGGAAAAGCGTCCGTGTCCGAAAAACGCATCGCAGCGCCCCACTCACCGTCGGTCGCCACCCACAACGGCACCTGCGAGGCATCCCGCAACCGCTCCATCCGCTCCCGTTGCAAGGCCGGCGTGCCTTGCATCGCGATCACTCCGCCGATGCCGTGCTCCCGGCACCACCGCTCCTCGCGCTCCCAGTCCGCCGTCCGCTCCCGCGAATACACCGGCGGCATGAGCAGCTGAGCCGTCATCTCGTCCAAGCTCAGCTCCTGCATCACGGAATCCGCCCACTGCGCTCCTGCCTCATCGGTCAAGCACGCCGGCCGGTGCTGGCCCCACGCGCTCCACGCCGCTCCCAACGCGACCGCCAACAGCGCCCCCCTCATGCGAGTTCCTCCAATCGTTTCCGGATGGTCGCCATCATGAAGTCAAACTGCTCGTCCAAGGTCAATTCGCTGTTGTCCAGCACGCAGGCGTCGTCCGCTTGGCGCAGGGGCGAGGTCGCCCGCGTCGAGTCGATGCGGTCGCGCAACAACAGGTTTTCCAACACCTCTTCGTAACGCGCTTCCTTGCCTCCCGCGGTCAACTCCTCGAGCCGCCGCTGGGCGCGCACTTCCGGGGACGCGGTCAAAAAGAACTTCACTTCGGCGTCCGGCATGACCACCGTGCCGATGTCGCGGCCGTCCATCACCACCCCGCCGTCCTCGGCCATCCGCTGCTGCAGGGTGACGAGCTTCTTGCGCACGGCCGGCACGGCGGCCACGATGCTGACGCGCTTGGCCACTTCCATGGTGCGGATTTCGCGCTCCACGTTGGTGCCGTTCAAGTGGATTTCCGAAACGCCGGATGCGGGGTTGAATCGGAACTGCAGGTACATCCGGTCGAGTGCCTTTTCGAGGGCGGGGCTGTCCACGTCCTTGGTGGTCACGAGCCGTTCCTTCATCGCGAACAAAGTAGCCGCGCGGTACATCGCGCCGGTGTCGATGTACATGTAATGCATGGCGCTCGCGACTTGTTGTGCCAACGTGCTTTTTCCCGAGGAGGAATGGCCGTCGACTGCGACGTTCAGGCGTTTCCGATTCATGCGGCGAATTTAAGGCGTGCGCAACGGATGTTCAGGTCAAATCCAAGCACTCAAAGGAATGTTCAAGGCCAAATGCGTGCTCGACCCCGCGAAGTGGTACGTGTTCCGACTCAGCCGCAGCTGGAACTGCTTGACGGCAAACGTGGTGCCGATGGAAAAACCGTTGGTTCCCGTCCGTCCGTTGGCGTTCAGTTCGGCGCGCCGCCGGTAATCGAAGCCCACCTGCACCGCCAGGGCTTCCGAGAGCAGCAATTCCGCTCCCAGCCCGACGTGCCGCATCAGCCGGTCCCCGAAGGCCCACTTGCCGCTCGGAATTTCCTCCCCGGTCAACGGGTCGATGAGCGGGTCGTACGTCCCTTCCGGGGCGAGGTCCCAGGTCTGTAAATCGCTGAGCCGTAAATGAATGCGGAACGGTGCGTGGGCGAACCCTTTGACGGCGCCGACCTGCAGATTGGCGGGGAGGGCGCCGGATGGTTGGTTGCCGTCAATGCCGATTTGGCCTCCCAAACCGGTGACCGCCGCTCCCACCGCCAACAGGCGCTCTGCGAACACGCCGTGCACGCCGCACTCCAAACCGACGAGCGCCGCCGTTTCCCGGTCGAGGTTCCGCAGCCCCAGTAGGAGCCGCCCGCTTGCCCGCCACCGCGCGTTCAGGGCCTTTGTCACCCCGCTCTGCAGCACCGTCTCGCCGCCACTGAAGCTGCCGATGGCTTGCCCCGTGGCATCGCGCTCGACCAATTCCCCGACGCCAGCAAACCGCGCACCCGAAGTCAAGGTCCACCCCTGCCGCGTGCCCCACGTGTACCCCACCGAGGAAGCGTGGAGCCCGCCAAAGTACCGCACGTGGTCGAAGGCCACCCGCTTGGCATTGGCCGAATCCATCAAAGCAGGCGCGTAAACGGCGCCGTGGGCATCCGCTTCCAACGCAGCCACCATCCGGCCTCCCAAACCCGCAGCCCGCGGATCGGTGGGCACCTCGAAAACCATCCAAGGGGCCACCTGCGCTCCGGCAGACAACGCGCAAGTGAGCGCTACGAGGCCGGTCAGCAACCGCATCACAGGTTCAGCAGGGTAGGGGCCGCTTGCTCTTTCAGCAGGGCACGTTGCAGGACTTCAGAAAGGGTGGTCACGTAAGTGAACTTCAATCCCTTCAAGTAGCGGTCGTCGATGTCTTCCACGTCTTGGCGGTTTGCTTCGCACAGGAGGATTTCCTTGATACCCGCCCGCTTGGCGGCCAGGATTTTTTCTTTGATGCCGCCGACGGGCAGCACCCGCCCGCGCAGGGTGATCTCGCCCGTCATGGCCAAGGCGCTTCGGACTTTGCGGCCGGTGAGGGCCGAGGCGAGGGAGGTCAGCATGGTCACACCCGCACTCGGGCCGTCCTTCGGCGTCGCGCCTTCTGGCACGTGGATGTGGATGTTGCGTTTTCCAAAGATTTCCGGGTCCAAATCCAAGGCATGCGCGTGCGCTTTGATGAACGAAAGGGCGATGCTGGCGCTTTCCTTCATGACCTGGCCGAGGTTGCCGGTGAGTTGCATTTGGCCCTTTCCGGGCGAAAGCTGCGATTCAATGAACAAGATCTTGCCGCCCACGGACGTCCATGCGAGCCCGGTGACCACGCCGGGTACATCGTTGCCTTGGTAACGCGTCCGGTCGTGGGACGGCCCGAGGATGCCCTTCAATTCGTCCGCCTTGACCTCCACCTCGAACGGATCGTCCATCGCGATTTGCCGGGCGCGGTTGCGGACGATTTTGCCCAAGCGCTTGTCCAATCCCCGCACGCCCGATTCGTTCGTATACTGGTCGACCACCGTTTCGAGCGTCTTTTTCAGGACCTTGATGTGCTTGGACGTGAAACCCGCTT
This sequence comes from uncultured Flavobacteriales bacterium, assembly GCA_965657495.1. Lineage (GTDB taxonomy): Bacteria > Bacteroidota > Bacteroidia > Flavobacteriales_D > Sanyastnellaceae > JALQTD01. The sequence goes on along the minus strand of CBFHPD010000156.1, from coordinate 6,941 downwards.
CCCGGATCTGCTTGGGCAACAGGTGCCGCTTGGCGATTTCTACCTTTTCCTCCATCGTGTAGCCGCTGACGTGGATGATCTCCATGCGGTCACGCAGCGCGGGTTGGATGCTGCTCAGCGAGTTGCATGTGGCCAAAAACATGACGTTGCTCAAATCGTAGTCGATGTCGAGGTAGTTGTCATGGAAGGTGGAATTCTGCTCGGGGTCCAGCACTTCGAGCATGGCGGACGACGGGTCGCCGTGGGCGTCCCGGCTCAACTTGTCGATCTCATCGAGCACGAACAGCGGATTCGAGGTGCCGGCCTTCTTCAAGTTCTGCAAAATGCGGCCGGGCATGGCGCCGATGTAGGTGCGTCGGTGCCCGCGGATCTCCGCCTCGTCGCGCAAGCCACCCAAGCTCATCCGCACGTACTCACGGCCGAGGGCCTTCGCCACGCTGCGGCCAAGCGAAGTTTTTCCCACCCCAGGAGGGCCGTACAGGCAGAGGATGGGAGCTTTCAAATCGCCCTTCAGCTTCAGCACCGCCAAATGCTCGATGATGCGGTCCTTCACTTCCTCGAGCCCCCAGTGGTCGTCGTCGAGCACGGTTTCGGCGTGCTTCAGATCAAAATTGTCCTCCGATCGGTGGTTCCACGGCAGGTCGAGCAACAGGTCGATGTAGTTCGCCTGCACGCTGTATTCGGCCGATTGCGAATTGATGCGCTCGAGCTTCGTCAATTCCTTTTCGAAGGTCTCGCGGGCGTGGTCGGGCCAATCCATTTGCTCCGCCCGCGCCCGCTTCTCCGCAATTTCCAGGGCCTGCGGGTTGTTGCCGAGCTCCTCCTGGATCTGCTTGAGCTGTTGGTTCAGGAAGTATTCGCGCTGTTGCTGGTCGAGCTCTCCTTTGACCTTCGTGGCGATGTCTTGCTTGAGGGTCAGCATTTGGCGCTCCTTGTGGAGCAATTCCAACACCCGGTTCGCCCGCGCCTTGATGCCCTCCACTTCCAACAGCCGCTGCTTTTCTTCCACCGGCGCGTTCATGTTGGAACTCGTAAAATTCACCAGGAAGCTGAGGCTGTCGATGCTTTTGATGGCAAACCCCGCTTCCGAAGGGATGTTGGGGCTGAGTTGGATGATTTCAAGTGCGAGTTCCTTCAAGCTTTCCATCAGTGCCGTGTGCTCGGCGTCCTTGGGGGGGAGTTTTTCGGCGTCGTATTCCGTGACCCGTGCCTTCAAGTAGGGTTCTTCCTGTTCGAGCTGCGTCCAGTGGAAGCGCTTGAGGCCCTGCAAAATGACGGTGTTCGTGCCGTCGGGCATCCGCAACATTTTCAGCACCCGCGCCACGGTTCCCACCTTGTTCAAATCGTCGGCGCTCGGCACTTCAATCTCGTCGTTCTTTTGGGCAACCACCCCGATGGTCGTGCCGGAAGAGTGCGCTTCTTTGACCAGCCGGATGCTTTTATCACGCCCTACGGTGATGGGAATGACCACGCCGGGAAAGAGCACGGTGTTGCGCAGGGACAGCAGTGGGAGCGCCTCGGGCACTTCTTCCCGGTGCATCGCTTCCTCGTCCTCGCTGGAAATCAAGGGAATGAAATCGTGGTCGTGTTCCTCGTTCAACAGCCACATGCCTTCGTCGGCCAAATTTGAATCGTGCATGGTGTAAAGTTCGGCCCTTTTGGACGCAATCCCTGTGCCACGCCCACCGCCTCCACAAGAACGCGCCAAACGGGCACTTCGTATGCCCGATTTACGCCATTCTGTCAGCATGCAGGGCGGCCAATGCCGCGGCTGCTTCCTCGCTGAGCTCAAGCCCCCGGCGGGCCATCACGGCGCGGGCGGTGGCCAAGAAACGCGGCAGCTCGTAGGGCACGAAGCCCTCCGCACCGCCCCACGAAAAGGCCGGGATGTGCTTGGGCGGGAAGCCCGGGCCGAAAACCTGGGCGCCGGTTCCGACGGTGGTGCCGGTGTTGAACATGGTGTTGATGCCGGATTTGGCGTGATCCCCCATCAGGAGGCCGCAGAACTGCAATCCGGAGTCCACGAAATCCTGTGCCTCGGCGGACCAAAGCCGGATGGGGCTGTAGTTCGATTTCAGGTTGGAGCTGTTCGTGTCCGCTCCGAGGTTGCACCACGAGCCGAGTACGGAGTTACCGAGGAACCCGTCGTGGCCTTTGTTGGAGAACCCGTGGAGGACCACGTTGCTGAGTTCGCCACCGAGTCGGCATTCGGGGCCGATGGCCGATGGACCGGACAGGCGCGTGCCCATTTTTACCACGGTGCCGCGGTCGATGAGGAGGGGGCCGCGCAAGTGTGCGCCCTCTTGGATGTCGACGCCAGGGCCGAGGACGATGGGGCCGGACTCGGTGTTGAAGGTGCAGGCGCGGGCTTGCGCGGTGGGGGCGGCTTGGATTTGGCCTGCATCCCCGAGGACGGTCACGTGGGGGGGCCATTCCCGCTGGACGGCACCCCAAGCCCGTGCCGCGCGGTCGGCGTCAGCTGCGATGGCTTCGCCACAGCGCAGGAACAGGTCGGTGGGGTGGGCCAACAGGTCCGGGTTGGGCGCGGCCTCTGTCCAGTCCGTGGTTTGGCCTGCTCCCCTGCGCTCCACAAGTGGTTCGCCCATCACCGTAAGCCCTTTCCCCACAGCTAATTGACTCGCCTGAACCACCGTTGCATCGCTGGGCACCCACAACGGGTTCACGGCCCACTGCTGCTGCGGATCTGCCTCGCTCAACCGCTCGGCCCATTGCGCGCCCAAGCTCCGACCGCCCCACATCAATTCCTCCGCAGGCCGGTTCTCAGAGAAGGGATAAAAAGCGTTTGCGAAATCTGCCGGCTGGAAAAAGTGGATGCGCTGCATGCCGCCAAAATTAGCGTTGAACCGAATTGCCCAACAACTTGTTCAAATAGGTCAGCAGGTCATGAGACAATTTTCTATCAAAGAACTGGAGCACCTTTCCGGAGTGAAGGCGCACACCATCCGTATTTGGGAACAGCGTTACCAGGTGCTCGAGCCCATGCGGACCGAGACGAACATCCGGTTCTACACGGGGTCCGAGTTGAAGCACCTGATCAATGTGTCGACCCTTGTGGCGAACGGAAAGCGCATCAGCAAGGTGGCGGCGATGTCGCGCGACGAGGTGGCGGAGGAGGCGGGGCGCCTGCAACTGGCGGATTTGAGCCCGGCGAGCATTGCGGGGCAAATGAAGCAGTCCATGATCGAGTACGATGAAGCCCTCTTCACCGACTTGTCCGATCGCTACGCGAAGGAACACGGATTCGAGCGCCTGTTCACAGAAGTATACCTTCCTTTCTTGGACGAAGTGGGGCTGCTGTGGCTGAGCGACGCAATTTGCCCGGCGCAGGAGCATTTCCTGAGCCAACTCATCCGTCAGCAACTTTATGGCCGCCTTGCCGCGATGCCGCTCGTGGCCAAGCCAAACCGCGTGCTGGTGCACTACTTGCCCGAGGGCGAAACGCACGAACTTTCCCTGCTGTTCCTGCACTACCTCGCGAAGGCGCGCGGCGACCACAGTTTGTTCTTGGGCTCCAACGTGCCGTTCGCTGACTTGGCGCAGTTCGCCGAGCATTTCCCATCGGTGGATTTTGTCTCTTATTGCACGGTTCACCCGGATGCCCAGCGCATCGGCGGGTACATGGTCCAAATCCACAGCACCTTCGGCGACAGCGACCACCGCTTCTGGTTCGCGGGCCGGCCGTTCCATGAGGTCCCTGACACCGCGCCCCACGTGCGCACCTTCGCCAACGGCGCAGGCATCATCGCCGCACTGCATCCGAAGCACCCCATCGGCTTTTCTTAAACAACAGAATTTCAGCTGTTTAGGTAATTTTGTGGAATTTTTAGAGAAAATTCTTCCACAATTATGCGGACTTTCGTCTCTTTTGTTGAATCTTTGTGTCGAAACGTTTAACAAACGAGCCGAAACGCCATGAGCACATTGGAATTCAATAACATGTTGGTTGGTCACGTGACTTTTTTGCGGGGGTTTGCTTTGAACTTGACGCGGAATGCGGACGATGCGGACGATTTGATTCAGGATACCATGGTCAAGGCGCTCCGGTACAAAAATTCGTTTCGCGAAGGGACCAACTTCAAGGGGTGGTTGTACACCATCATGCGGTCCATCTTTTTGAACAACCGGAAGAAACTGAAGCCTGTGGTGGCGGATCTGGCGGGTGAGGATGCTTGGTTGATGGGCGGGGAGGGGTCCCGCGATGTGGAGGGGCGGATGACAGAGAAGGAAATTCGGGCGGCCATCGGGCGGTTGCGTCCGGATTTGGCCCGGGTGATGGATCTTTACCTGCAAGGTTATCGCTACGAGGAAGTGGCCGACCAGCTGGGAATCCCGCTTGGAACGGTGAAAAGCCGGATCTTCCATGCGCGGAAGCAACTGATTCCCCAGCTCGAGGTGTTCCGAAATTGACGGCGGCCCGAGGCAACCCTTCCTTATGTTTGGGGGTCTAACGAGCGAACCCATGATTCGTACACGCATGCGCCCACACACTCGCCTGTTTGCCTTGTTGCTCGGATGCTTCGCAGCAACCGCTTTGCAAGCACAAGTCGTGACTTCTGGATTGACGATTGAAGAGTACGTCAATGAAATTTTGTTGGGCAGTGGTGTCCAAGCCACCAACATCACCTACACGGGTGGGGATGTGCAGCTCGGTCACTTGACCGGCGGTGAAGGAACCTTTTCAGTAGACGAAGGCTTGGTGCTTTCCACGGACAACGCGCTCAACCTGGGCGACGAGGACTGCAACACCTATCCGTGCACGGACTGCATCGGAAACGGTTTCAACGATGCGGATCTCTTGACCGTGGCCAATTCGGTTCCGTCGCTCATCGGTGAGAACTTCTCGGTGAGCTCGGTGAATGATGGGTGTGTGTTGGAGTTCGACTTTGTCGCCGCTGGAGACACCGTTTCGTTCAACTACGTTTTCGGTTCAGACGAGTACTTGAATTGGGTGAATTCGTCGTACAACGATGTGTTCGCCTTCTTTTTGAGCGGTCCAGGAATCACCGGGCCATATGACAGCCCTGCTGGGTTCCCTGATGGCGCGGTGAACATTGCTTCGGTGCCGGATACCGACCCCGCCATTCCCATCACCATTTCTTCGGTGAACAACCAAAACAACGACGCCTACTACATCGACAACCCCGGCCCCCAATCCAACACCCCGTGCATCAACGGATACACCACGCCGTTCACCGCGTGGCACGAAGTGGAGTGCGGCGAGACCTACCACATCAAGCTCGCCATCGCCGACGGGTCGGACACGGCACTTGAGAGCGTGGTGGTGCTCGAGGCCGGATCGTTCCAGTCGAATGCGGTGGTGCAGATCGACCTGAGCATTGACGTGGGAGGGCCGGATGCCAACACGATTTACGAGGATTGCGGCACGGCGACCCTGACGTTTGAACGCCCCATCGAGACGGTGTTGGAGCTGCAAGAGATGGTCTACATCGACTACACCAACAGCACAGCCACCAACGGTGTGGACTACGGACAGCCTCAACCGGACGGCACGTTGTTGCCGCTGCCCGATTCGGTGGTGTTTGAACCGTTTGTCACCACCGTTGCCTTCGAATTGGTGGCCGCGATAGACGGTCCGGGCGAACCCGATGAGGTGGTGGAAATGGTCATCGACAACGTCGCCGCCTGCAATGGTGGGGGATTGGAAACCTTTTTCACGTTCACCATCGCGGAAGAGCCCCCGCCCTTTGTGGTCACCGGACTGGAAACTGAGGCGTGTTTGGGATACAACCTCGAGGTGTCACCGGTTGTGGAAGGCGGGTACGGGAATTACACGTACCTCTGGGAGTGCACGGACGAAACCACGGCGAGCATCACGGTCAGTCCGGAGGACGACTGGTCGTGCTTTGTGACAGTGGGCGACACGTGCGGCATCGTGAGCGAAACCGTGGAGGTGGCAGTTGAAATCTTGGAGTTCCCGCCGTTTGAAGTGGAACTGGGCCCGGATGCCGTGGAGTTGACGTGTGGCGGGTCGGTGGCGGTTACTGCGAATGCGAGCGGCGGAAACGGTCCCAACACGGGCGGTTCCTACGATTACGATTGGTACGACCAAGAGGACAACAACGTACCGGGCAGCTGGTGGGACCCGAGCTCAGTGAACCTGCAAGTGTGGCAAGGGGTGGACATGCTGTATGTCACGGTGACGGATGCGTGTGGCTTCGAGGAGACCGATTCGGTGGAGGTTACGTATGACATCCCCGAGTTGATCTTGGATGTCGATGAGGTGCTCGATGTGCTCTGCAACGAAGATTTCACGGTAGGGCCTTCGGTGACCGGCCAGGGGCCGTTCAACTACCAGTGGCTTGAGAATGGCACCAACATTTGGAACTGGAACCAAAACTACACCGGATCCACGGACGCGGACATGACCTTGGAGGTTGTGGTAACCGACGCGTGCAGCCAAGAGGAGTCAGCGATCATCGAAGTCGAAGTGACCGCACCCGAAGTGGTGGTGGCCATGCCGGAGGAGTTGGTGGGGCCGTGCACCACCTTGTTCGAGGTGGAGGCCGATGTGACGAGTGGTTCTGGAGGATACACCTACACGTGGTACCAAGACGGTGTACTGATGGCAGGAGAAAATGGGGCTGAGCTGTTCTTGGAGTCCATGATGAACACCGCCATTGAAGTGGTGGTGAACGATGGGTGCGGCCAATCGGGCACGAATGCTACGGACATCACCATCGAGAACCCGCCTCTGGTCATCGAATTGGGCGATCCGATCAATGCGTCTTGCGTGGACAACACGCCCATCGCTGTGGACATCGTCAGCGGTTCAGGAGAGTACGTGTACAATTGGCAGGTGAATGGCACGGATTACAGCATGGATGAGGACATCACGGTGCAGAGCTATTTCACGGTGCCGGTATCGGTGTCGGTGACCGATGGATGCGGCGGTGCTGCTT
>CBFHPD010000155.1:0-3594 GCA_965657495.1 uncultured Flavobacteriales bacterium | reverse complement strand
GGCCGTGCAAGGCGTGTTGTTGCTCAACGCCGTGCTGACGGTGGCCGAGGGCCGAGCCGGTGCCCACCGCAAGCAGGGGTGGGAAGCCCTGACTTCGGCCGTTGTAAAGGGGCTAGCGGATGCCGCAGGTCCCCGCGTGTTCATCCTCTGGGGCAAATCCGCGGCCGAATGCGCACCGCTTGTCCACCGACCGGATCACCTGGTGTTGGAAGCACCGCACCCGAGCCCGCTCTCCGCCCACCGCGGATTCTTCGGCAGCCGACCGTTCAGCCAGGCAAATCAGTGGTTGGAACAGGCGGGCGTTTCCCCGGTGGACTGGTGGCGCGGTATCCCAAATCGTTGAGCCGGAACAGCCGCGCCGATCGGTCGTCTCCTCCGCTGAGCAATTCCCACCCCGCCGGGGCGCGCCGAATGTGCAAGGCATTGACCGAGCGCGTGTGTCCGCCCCCTTTGAAGGCGAGTTTTTCGATGGGGGCGAGGTCGGCCAGGCGCCACGCCTTCACGGTTTTATCCCGGCTGGCTGACCAGATCACGTCCCCTGCCACCGCGAGCCGGTACACCGGTCCTTGGTGGGCCGGGAACGCATACACCCATTCTCCCGCGAAGCTGACCACGCGGATGTGGCCGTCCCCGCACCCCACGAGCCAAGCCCGCTTGCCCGGGATGATGGCGGCCGCGTAAATGCCCATGGCCGACCCTCCGCGGAACGCATGGAATCGACCGTCGGCCCACGTGCCGAGCCATCCGGCGCTCGTCCCGACCAAGCACCCGGTCGGGCCAGGGAGCAGGGTCCGGACCTTGGACCCGTCGGGCACGGTGTAGCGGTCGAGGGCCTGCCAGCGGCCACCCTCGTAGGTCCACTGCTGGATTTGGCCTGCCCCTCCGCCGGAAAGCGCCCTGCCCGGCCCGTCGCCCGCCAGCGCAAACACCCCATGCTCATGCGCCTCAATCCGCTGAGGATCCGCGTGCAACCCCTTGATCATCAGTTCGCCCGACGCCGTGCCAGCAAACAAGTGGTCCCCGATGGCCGCCACACTGAAGAACGCCTGTTGGTGGTGCAACTCCGCCGTTCCCTCGCCGCCCTCGGTCCAACTCGCGACCACCCCGTCCCCGCCGGCCGTGACCCACTTTCCCGCAGCGGCCCAATACGCCGCATCGTAAACAGCGCCGTTGTGGCCAGAAAACAAGGTGTGCGGAGTGGGAGGATGCATTGAATTCACGAAGTTAGCAGTCCGCAATGTTGCGGCAAAGAAAACAGCGCAAGTCATGATGTGGATTTGGTTAGTGATGGCCGTGATCTTGGTTTTTGTCTTTATCCAAAAGCGGTTTCAGAACAAGCGGTAATTTTGCGGCATGAACAAGCCGAGCATTCCCAAAGGAACCCGCGATTTTGGCCCCGTGGTCATGGCGCGCCGCAATTGGATCCTCAACACCATTCGCCGCGGCTTCGAGCGCCACGGCATGGCTCCCGTGGAAACACCTGCCATGGAGAACCTCTCCACGTTGACGGGGAAATACGGCGAAGAAGGGGATCAGCTCATTTTCCGCATCCTCAACAACGGGGACTACCTCGCCAAAGCCGATGCGGGCGCTCTTTCCAACGGGAACAGCAAGGCCTTGACGCCTTCGATTGCGAAGAAAGCACTCCGGTATGATTTGACCGTGCCGTTTGCGCGCTTTGTGGTCATGTCCCGCAACGAACTCAGCTTTCCTTTCCGCCGGTACCAAATCCAGACCGTTTGGCGGGGCGACCGCCCCGGACGCGGGCGTTACCAGGAGTTCACGCAATGCGATGCCGACATCATCGGGTCCGAGAGCTTGGTGAGCGAGTTCGACCTGATCCAGCTGTTCACCGAGGTCTTGACCGAATTGGGCATTCCTGGGTTCGAGGTCGTGGTCAACGACCGACGCATCTTGGCGGGGCTTGCAGAAGCTTGGGGCGTAGCGGACCAATTGACGGACCTGACGGTGGCGATGGACAAACTCGACAAGGTCGGTCCGGAGGGCGTGGACAAGGAGCTCGCGGACCGGGACTTTTCTGAGAACGTGCGGGCAGGCGTACAGCGCGTGGTGCAGCTGAATCAGTTGCCGACCGGTTTGGAGCGGTTGGCTGAGACCGCGGCCATCGCAGGCGACGTTGAACAGGCCCAGGCCGGCCTGGAAGACATGCGCACGTTGCTGCACTGGTGTGCGAACCGGCCGGCGGGCGCGCACCTCGTGTTCGATCCGACCCTCGCCCGGGGACTGAATTATTACACCGGAGCAATCTTCGAGGTGCGCGTGCCCGATGCGCCAGTAGGGAGCATCTGCGGCGGTGGGCGCTATGCCGATTTGACGGGCATCTTCGGTTGGCCCGGGATGAGCGGCGTGGGAATCAGCTTTGGAGCGGACCGGATTTACGACGTCTGCGAGCACTTCGGCCTGTTCCCCGAAGGACAAGACGCGGCGAGCGATGTGTTGGTGCTTCGGATGGACGAACAGGGGACGGAAGCTGATTTGGCCATGGTGGATGCGTTGCGACAAGCCGGCTTCCGGACGGTGTTGTATCCGGAGGTGGCCAAAATGAAGAAGCAGCTGAAGTACGCCTCGGACACGCAAGCGGCCTTTGTCGCCTTCGCCGGCGAGCAAGAACGCGGAGATGGGGTATGGGCCATCAAACACATGGCCCGCCACGAAGAAGCCCGGGTAAAAGCCACGGAATTGGTGACGCAACTGCAGGCCTGGACCACCGCCGGTTAAGCCCGCTGACTCGAACGCAGGGCCGGGTCCGGCGCGCCCATCAGTTTCAAGCGAAACGCTTCCGAATCGTCCAATCGAAAAACCACTTCCCCGCCTTCGAGGTCTGCTGTGATCAGGTGGGACTGGGCGATGTCGGTCTGCAATTCGACCGCCTCGAACAGGGGCCAGGTTTGGCTCTCTACCCAAGGCGTGATGGCCAAGTTCCGGGTCATGCGCCCGTGGTGTTCGGGCTCAATCATGCCGTCATCCAAATCAATCATCAGGCGCTCGTCCGTGAGCGCCTCCATGAGCGTCAAGTAGTTGCGGATGGATTCGAACGTGTCACGCAGGCGGATGAACGGAGAGCTCGCTTCATTCAGGATGCCCCGCAAGTGCTTGCCAAACAGCGTGATGAGGCGTTCGGCACGGGCTTCGTCGCCAAGTGCTAAGTGGTTTTCGATGGTCATCAGCATGGCATCGAAGCGGCGAAAGGCGTCCCCCAAGACTTGCGTTTCGGTTTCGGTCTGGTGGATGCGCATGGCCATTCGCTCTTGCTCGTGCAGGCGCGCGATTTGTGCGCGAAGGTCCATGAGCTGGGCTTGTTGCTCGGTGGTGCGCGCACGGTCTTGCCAGCCCCACGTGGCCAAATGGCTCCACGTTTGCTTCACGATGAACAAGGTGTGGGCGGCACCTGCGGCCAGAGCTGCGGTACCCCACCCACCGGCCCATGCCAACCCCACTCCGGCTGCCGTGCCCCAAATCAACACCGTCCTTCCCGGAGCCACCCGCCACGTGCGCAGGAGCTCCCACGGCAATCCCCACACCATCGCCGCCCAGGCCGCACCGGACGCAAAATGCACCAACAACAAGACAAAA
>CBFHPD010000154.1:0-6081 GCA_965657495.1 uncultured Flavobacteriales bacterium | reverse complement strand
ACATAGAATCCACGTGGGGCGCCATGGGATTCAGCCCCGTGAACGCTGCCGCCATCCACGTGCGGCAAACCGACAAATCGACGAGCGAAGTTTGGCGGAAATGGATTGAGCAGATCAAATCCGGCGAGCAATTCGCTGAACGGACGCAGATCTACCTCGCCACCGATTCCCACCGCGTGCTCACTGCATTCCGAGAAGCCGGACTCAAGCAGGCCATCTTTTGCAACCCTTGGCTGGAATTGAAAGAGGACGAAATCGCCTTGCACAAGCGAGGCGCGCCCGGAGATGAAGTCATGCGGACGGCCTTGTACGACATGTGGACCGCCTCGCGCTGTGCGGCGTTTCAGCCGTGGAAATTCAGCAGTTTCTCCCGGGTGATTGCGGTTTGGCGCCAGTTCGATCGCCCAACTTAATCGGTTATTTCCAAACGGCCAGGACCACGCCGATCTCCCGTCCGTCCTCGGGCCACTGCTCCTCGGGGGTCGCATAGGTCGAGATGGCCCCATCGAGGTACAGCGCGTCGGAACACCCCCGCTCGAGGAAGGCCGCTGCGAAGTCCCAAAACGTGATGGGGCTGGTGGCGATGCCCACGTGGAGCCGGCCCTCGGCGTCCACACCGACCCCGTTGCGGATGTTGTAGTTGGTGGACTCTGGATTGAAGGCCGGGTGCACGGCACCGTCTACCAAGAGCATCGGGCCACTTTGCGTCGCTTCCTCCCACGCGATGTCCGCCGCCAACGCAGAAGGCACGACGCGGTAGGCGCCAGAGGCATCCACACCAAACACGCCATTGGGCAACAGGAAAAAATTCCCGCGCTGACCGGATGCGGTGTTCAATGGGGCAAGTACCTGACCGTCGTGGACCAGCAGGCCCACCGGCTGGCCGTCGGCGTGGAACATGCCGGCGTTCATCAGCAGGGCGAGCTCGCGGTGGTGGGTGCCTTGGATTTGGCCCCACGCCGACCTGATTGACCGGGTGGATGTGCCTCCCAACACGTCCACCTCCTCCCCCGCGTCCAACACGAACCACCGCACGGATTGGCCCCGCAAAGGGCTCCAACCCGCCACCAGCAGCGCGAGGAAAACAAGGAGCTTAAGGCACGTACGTCCGTGTGGCATGCGGGGTTCCATGGGCATCCATCCACTGCACAATGTACACGCCAGTGGCCAATCCGCGCAATTCGAACACAGCCGGCGTTCCCGGGACTTCGAGGCACGGTTGACCGGCGGCATTGTACACGCGCACGGGCGACGCAGCGGCCGGAGCGGGAAACAGCTGGATCCGACCTTCGCCGAAGTGGGCGAGGCGCCCCGTGTGCTCCACCACCCCCACCGGCTGGGCTGTCGTGGCCACGTCATCGATTCGGAAGGTCAACGGGCCAAACAAAGCGCCGTTCCAACCGAAGTTGAAGAACACCACCGGCAAGTCATACGTAGCCGTGGGCGACCACGCAGGCGAGCCTTCTGTGGGCTGGGCGAAATCGAAGGTCAGGGTGTCCCATGCGGCGGGGATGTTCGTCGTGGCCAACGTTTGCACAAACACGCTGGGGTCGTCCTTGTTTTCGAGCTTCATCAAAATGGGAAGCCCCACATCAGGCGCCCACACGCGGGCGGTGACGGTTTGATCCTCGGAACTGAAAGCTATGGGTTCAGCCAAACCGTTGCGGTTGGTCAATACCACGCCGCTGTAATCCAGCGCCAAGTCCGTCTTCAGCACTTCCAACACGTTGTTCGATGCATCCACGGGATCGGCCGCCACCCACGCCGCAGAACCGGCAAAACCGTAGGCATACGGGTGGACTTCGGCGTCGTCCCAGGTCAACGGAAGCTGCGGTTGCGCCGCATCCCCTTCCGCATCGTACCAGGCCAAGTCGTCGAAGTAGAAGGTCGAATTCGCAGACCCATCGCCTTCGGTGCCCACGTCAAACATGAACACGAGTCGGTCGTGCACCCCGGAGGCCATGTTGGAGAAGTCCCAGTTCAGTTCCGTCCACGCACCCGCCTCCACGAGCCATGCGTCCAACTCGACAAACCCCATGTCTGATTCGAACTTGATCCGGACGAAGATGTCGCTTTCCGGGCTCCAAACGTTCATCCGCAGGCCCGCCTCTGCGCCAAACTCCGCAGGGGTGGCCAGCGTCAAGTAACTGCCCGCCCACAGCGCGCCCGGATTGCGCACGATTTGGGCCACTTGCGCACTCGGATTGACCGCGTCCGGCGCCGGGTTAGGCACCACCGCCGCCACTCCGCCGTCGAAGTCGGTGAAGTCCGCCGTTGTGGGGGTGGACTCGAAGTCGCACGGCAATGAGATTTGGCCCGATAACGAGCCCCAACCGGTCGCCGCAGCCACCGCCATCCAAACACCCATCCATTTTTGCATCCCGCCAAGGTAGGGCATGGGCCGCGCAATCCACCCCTACATCGCCTGCACAAAAAAGGCCGGCCCAAGCGGACCGACCTTCGAAACACCAAGTGAAGTGGGAATCAATACTGCGCCGAGAGGTACTTGAGCAAGTCCGTGGTGGTCACGATGCCTGCGAGCTCGCCGGATTTCAGCACCGGAAGGGCATGGAATTCGTGGGAGGCGAGCACGTCGGTGACCTCGTGGATGGTGGCGGACTCCTCCACCGTCATCAAATCCTTCGTCATCACCTGCTCGATGCTCAAGGCGTCGTAAATCGCCGTGGTCAATCCCTCCCCATCGAAGTCGTTGACGAAGCTGATTTTCTGCAAGTCGGTCCGGCTGATCATGCCGATGACTTCCTTGCCGCTGACCACCGGAATGTGGCGGATGTGCTTCTGCTTGAGCAGTTCTTCGACGTCGCGAAGTTTCTGCGTTTTGTTGACGGTCACGACATCTGCTGTCATGATGGTGCTCACAGGTGTGCGCTTTTTCATGGTTGAAAAGGGTTGTTTGTTTCTTTACCCCAAACGTACCGCGCCCCCGCCCCGCGCCACCTGACCCGTCCCCCGCTCGCACCGCCCTGAAACTGATTTGAATCAGGTTGACCGAGCAGCTCGGCGGTTCGCGTACTTTCGCGTCCATGGTCTTCAGCAGCGTGCCATTCCTCGCCTACTTCCTGCCGGCATTCTTGACCGTGTATGCCTTGTGGCCGCGGAAGACCGCTTGGGGCCAGCGGGCGCGTAACACCTGGCTGCTCGTGGGGAGTGTTGTTTTTTATGCGTGGGGGGCGCCGCGGTTCATCGGGGTGCTGCTGGCCTCGACCGTGGTGGACTTCCATTTGGTGCGGCACCTTTCCCGTGCAGACGGTCCGGCGCGGAAGCGGTGGCTGGTGGCATCCTTGGCCTTGAACCTCGGACTGCTCGCGGTCTTCAAGTACGCGGATTTTGCGGTGGCTTCCGGGTCCGCGATTTGGGAAGCATTCGGGGGTGCGCCGTGGCCCTTGCCCCACATTGCCCTGCCCATCGGCATCAGCTTTTACACCTTCCAGACCCTCACCTACGCACTCGATGTGTACCGCAAGGAGGAAGCGCCCCTCACCCGGCTGACCGACTACTTCGTGTACATCTTGAGTTTTCCGCAAATGATTGCGGGGCCCATCGTGCGCTTTGGCCGCGTGTCCCGCGAATTGCGGCACCGGGAGGAATCAGCGGACGATCGGCTCATCGGCGCCTACCGCTTTGCGATCGGGCTGGCAAAAAAGGTGCTGCTCGCAAACACCTTTGCCGTGCACGCGGACGCCGTCTTCGATGGCGGCCCCGCCACCACCGCCCAAGCGTGGACGGGCCTGCTGGCCTACACCTTCCAGATTTACTTCGACTTCGCGGGGTATTCGGACATGGCCATCGGCTTGGGCCGCATGATGGGATTCCATTTTCCGGAGAACTTCCGGTCGCCTTACAGTTCGCGCAGCATCACTGAGTTTTGGCGCCGCTGGCACATCACCTTGGGGGAATTCATGCGGAATTACCTCTACATCCCGCTGGGGGGCAATCGGCGGGGCACGGCCCGCACGTATGCGAACCTCGTCACTGTGTTTCTGCTCAGCGGTCTGTGGCACGGGGCGAGTTGGAATTTTGTGGCGTGGGGGGCGTTTCACGGGGCGTTCCTCGTGGCGGACCGGCTGTTTTTGGAGCGGTGGCTCGACCGGTTGCCGCGGGTGCTGGCGGTGGCCGGGACCTTCCTTGCGGTGATGCTGGGCTGGGTGGTCTTTCGCCTCGAGTCGGGCAGCGGCGCGTTTTACAGCGCCCTCTTCGGCGGCGCCACGGCGGGGGAGGTGGACGCGCTGCCCGCCGGCTTCTGGGCAGCGGTGGCGGTGGGGGCGGGATTCAGTTTTGCGGCCCTCACGCCGGTGGGAACACGCATCGAGCGGCGCATTTTCGAGGCGGACCGGCTCGGTGCGGGCGGGCTGCTGCTGGGAACGGCCGGCACCCTCGTCCTCGTGGCGGCCAGCTTGGCCACGTTGGTGAGCGCGGAGTTGAACCCCTTCATCTACTTCCGGTTCTGATGCGCTACACAGGCCAAATCGCGTCCCTCCTCCTCCTCGCGGCCCTGTGGCTGCCCGCCTTCCAGCACCTCACGCAAACCTGGACCGTCCGGCCGCTCGCCGGCGACGTCCCCCACCCTGAACCGCCAGCCCTGACGGCCCGCGGCTTCTTCAACGGCACCCTCCAAACCGCCACCGCATCCTACCTGCGCGATCGGGTCGGCTTCCAGCCCGCCCTCGTCCGCACCTACAACGAGTTCCACTACCGCGTCCACAGCCGCGCCCGAGCCAACGGCGTCGCCATCGGCACCGACCCCGCATCCGGCACCCCCGTGCTGTTCGAAACCGACTACATCCGCTCCCTCCGAGGCCAGGACGGAGTGCGTGCCGCCGAAGTCGACTCCGCCGCCGACCGCCTGCTCACCGTCACCCGTTCGTTCCACGAGCGCGGCATCCCCCTCCTCACCGTGCTCGCCCCCAACAAAGCCCGGTACTGGCCCGAGGCCGTCCCCGAAGGCCCCGCTCCGTCCCAAACCGGCACGTACGAGCGCTGGAAATCGGCGCTTGCGGCCCGGGATTTGGCCTATCTCGATGCGGACTCGCTCCTGCGCAGCTGGCGCGACACGACCGCCCACCCCCTGTTCAGCCCCACGGGCATCCACTGGACCCGCTACGCCGCCATGCAATTCATCCCCCACCTGCTCGAACGGTACGGCGCCCTCGCCCACCGCCCCATGCCGCGGTTCACCATCACCGCCCTCCGCACCCCGGGCGAAGCGCGCTGGAACGACGACGACATCGAACAGGGAATGAACATTTGGACCGACTTGCCCGATGGCCCCCTCACCTACGGCGATTACACGTGGGTCGCTGCTCCAGGGGGCCCGCCCGGCCCGGTGCTCGTGACGGGCGACAGTTTCTACTGGGCCTTGTTCAATTTGGGGTGCTCGAAGGAGGGATTTGCCGGCGGATCATTCGCGTTTTACCACCAGGCGGTGTACCCGGAAAGCTACGATCAGCCGACTGCCCAGGTGGATTTGTTGGGCCAAACAGGCATCGTCCTCCTCTTCACCGATGCCACGTTCCGCAAGTCCCTGCTCCCCTTCCTCAGCGACGCCGAAGCCCAGCTCGCCGGCCTCAATCCGTGACTTCCACTCCCCACGGCAGCACGAGCCCCGGCAGGGAAGCGCGGTCCACCCGCATGCCCCGCACGGCGTTCAACGACACGTCCAGCTCCAGCCCTTTGGCGTCCTCAAACGTCGCTCCCTTCAAGCGGCACCGCTCCCAGCGTGCTCCGGTCACATCCACCCCTGTCAGCCGCATCCCCTCCCCTTGCACTTCCGAAAAATCGGCCTCTCGCATCGACCCGCCCGCAAACCGCGACCGGCTCAAGTCCACGCCCGCCCAACAGCCGTAATCCAACACCGCCTCGTGCGCATGCAATTCAAACAGGAACGGGCTGCAGGTATCCCACCGCACCCCCATCGCCTTGCATGCCTGCATTTCCACCTGCTGAAAGGCTGCGCCCACCACATTGCAGTTGGTGAAATCGCACCGAATGAACCGGCAGTCCACAAACCGCACATCCCGCAAGACCACCGCTGTGAAATCGCAATCCTCGAAAACGCAGCCC
>CBFHPD010000153.1:0-3217 GCA_965657495.1 uncultured Flavobacteriales bacterium | reverse complement strand
GTCGAAGTTATCGGCCGCGTCATCCGTGCAGCCGACGCATGAGGTGAAGTCGCAGCTTCCAGCGATGGTTGCGGTCGCGTCGTAGTTGCAGGCCAAATCCTGTAAGCACCCCACACACGACGTAAACTCGCAAGACCCGTCGTTGTAAATCGCCCCCTCATCGTAGTTGCAGGCGCTGGCCAACGTGCAGCCCAAGCACGACTCGAAATCGCACGGTCCTGTTTGGCCGTAGTTGCAGGCCCCAGGGATGGTGCAATCGGTCAGGCTCTCGCCTGCAGCCGGCGTCCCCGCCGGGAACATGCAGTAGTCGAGTACGGGCACGCCCTGAACCGTCGCTGCCGGGTCGTAGTTCGATGCGCCCTCGATCATGCAGCCCACGAGCACGTAAAAGCACGAGCCGTCGTCGGTGGTGGCCACCGCGTTGTAGTTCACTGCGGCTTCGTCCGTGCAGCCGGGGTACTCAAGCGGGTCGCAGATGCCGTTGCCGTTGGCGTCATAACCCGCGGCGCATTCACCGGCGCAGTTGAGGAACACCGTCTCGGCATACGTGCAGGCATCGAGGTCCGCTACTTCTGCGGTCGGGTCGAAGTTGCACGCCGTCTCGTCGGTGCAGCCCGCACAGCTGTCCCAGTCGCACAAGGACAGGTCCGAACAACCCGCGTTGGGGTCGAAGTTGCAGGCGCTCGGGTCCATGCACCCCGGAACGCTCGTTCCGCCGCACACCCCACACGCGTCGAACTCGAGGCACGAACCGTCCTCTTCGGTGGCGTCGGCGTCGAAGTTGCACGCCGCCTCATCCGTGCAGCCCGGAATTTCGAGTTCGTCGCACACGCCGTCACCGTCCGCGTCGTTGAGGCAGTTGCCCGCGCAGTCGTAGTAGGTCGCTGGGTAGGTGCAGGAGCCATCTTCATCGGTCGCGTCGGCGTTGTAGTTGCACGCGTCGGCGTCGGTGCAGCCGTAAACGATGTACTCGCAGGTGTCGTTCTCGTATTCTGCGCTTGCATCGTAGTTCGAGGCCTCGGGATCCGTGCAACCGCAGGCGTTGACCTGGACGGAGGTGGGCAGGAAGGTGCCCGCGCCGTCGAAGTTGAAGGCCAATTGCTGTTGGTTGATGCCTGCTCCGTTGGGAAACACCTGCACGTTGAGGGTGCCGGTGGGTGCGGAGGCGGACGTCAATTGCATGATGAGCGTTCGGTTGTTGGTAGCGTCTGGGAGGCCGTTGGGGGTGCCGTTCAGCACGTACCAGGCGCCGCCCGTGATGTCGTCCATGACAAAGTTTTGGCCTGCAATCGCCGAATTCGCATTGAAAGCACCGATCCACGGCTGTTCAGACGATTCAATCAAGCTGATGGCCGTCTCAGGCGGAGTGGGAGCCGATTCGATGCCCACCGTGACCCAGCTGTCGAATCCCAGTTCAGGAGCAAAGCCAAACAAGTTCGCGTTCACACCGTCCGCAGCGGATCCAGTCGCAAACGGACTGTTGTAGAAACCGGTCTCCGTGGAGACGCTCAAGGGCCAATCGTTGTTGCCAAATACCGAGCTCATGAAGTCATCGGCTGCCATCATGTCCACGTACACCCGGTATGTGGTCATGCCGTCCACACCACCTTCGTAATATGGCTCAATGGTGAGTGTGTAGTGGTCGTCGTAGAGGGTTTCCATGCACGAGCAGAAGTCGCAGGATCCGTCGTCCACCGCAGCTACCGCGTCGTAGTTGCACGCTGCTTCGTCGGTGCATCCCACGTTGGATTCGAACTCGTCACAAATCCCGTTATCGTTGACATCGTTCAGGCACTCGCCAAGGCAGTCGTAACCGGTTTCGGCTTAGGTGCAGGAACCGTTGTCATCGGTGGCGTCGGCGTCGAAGTTGCAGGCGCTGTCGTCGGTGCATCCTTCGATTTCGAAGGGGTCGCACACGCCGTCGCCGTCGGCATCAGCGAGGCACTCGCCGAGGCAGTCGTAACCGGTCTCGGCGTAGGTGCAGGAACCGTCATCGCCCGTGGCGTCAGCGTTGAAGTTGCAGGCGCTGTCGTCGGTGCACCCCAGCACGGTGAAGTCGCACGAACCGTCCTCGTAGTCGGCGCCGGCATCGTAGTTGGAGGCAGTGCTGTTGGTGCAGCCACACGCGTTGTCGTCCCACGGGTTGCCACCGTTTTCGGTGCTGTCGGAATAGGTGCCCGGGCCGTCGTAGGTGTAGGCGAGCTGGTATTGGTCCGCGCCGACGCCCATGGGGAAGACCTGGACATTCAGGGTGCCGTCGATGTCGCCTGCGGTGGTGAGCTGCATGAACAGCGTCCGGTTGTTCGTTGCGTCGGGCAGCCCGTTCGTCGTGCCGTTCAGGACAAACCAACCGCCACCGGTCACGTCGGTCATGGCAATGTTTTCACCTGCATTCGCTGCGTTCGCGTTGAAGGTCCCAATCCAAGGCTGCGCGGCGCTTTCGACCACACTGATGGCGGTTGCAGGCGGCGTCGGCGCAGATTCGATGCCGATGGTGACCCAGCTGTCGTAGGCCAAATCAGGGAAGGAAGAGAAGAAGAAGGCCTGGATGCCATCCGCCGTGGATCCCGATGCGAACGCGCTGTTGTAGAATCCAGTCGACGTATTGATGTAGAGCGGGCGCTCGTCGTTGCCGAAGATCGAACTCAGGAAGTCCGTTTCGTTCATCATGTCGATGTAGAAGCGGTAGGTGGTCATGCCCGCCAGGTCGCCTGAGGTGTGAACCGCATGTTCCTCAACGGTCATCGTGTACGGCGTGGTCATGGCACTGATGTCGGCGCCTTGGCACGAGCAGAAGTCGCACGACCCGTCGTCTTCCGTGGCTGCAAGTTCGTAGTTACAGGCGTTGGTCTCCGTGCAGCCGTTCACTTCGAAGGCGTCGCACACGCCGTCACCGTCCGTGTCCACGAGGCAGTCGCCGAGGCAGTCATAGCCGGTTTCGGCGTAGGTGCACGAGCCGTCGTTGTCGGTGGCTTCGCCATCGAAGTTGCACGCGCTGTCATCGGTGCAGCCGCCGACTTCGAAGGGATCGCACACGCCGTCACCATCCGTGTCTGCGAGGCAGTCGCCGAGGCAGTCGTAGCCGGTCTCAGCGTAGGTGCATGAGCCGTCGTTGTCGGTGGCCTCCACATCGAAATTGCACGCGCTGTCATCGTCGCACCCGCCGATTTCAAAGGCGTCGCAGACCCCATCGCCGTCCGTGTCGACAAGGCAGTTG
>CBFHPD010000152.1:0-7458 GCA_965657495.1 uncultured Flavobacteriales bacterium | reverse complement strand
GGCAGCTGTGGGCGACGCAGGCGGCGTGCAGCGCAACCCCAACAACAGGGCGAGCGAGAGGAAAAGGGCAGGGCGCATGGGGAGGAAATGAAAACGGGCGGCTCCGTGCCGCCCGTTTGGTGAATGAGTTCGTGCGGTGGGATTACTCGCAGTCCAAGAAACTGATGATTTCAAACGGCGGCGGTCCCGGGGGATAACTGAAGCCCGGCCGCGCCACGTAGTACCACAGCTCCGACAAGCTTTCCCCTTCACCGATGATGCCCTCGAACAGGTCCTCCGGGATGAAGGTCATCCGGAACCGGCCGTCCCCGAGGTCCGTCATCTGCAACTCCGGGTGGCTCGTCACGTCCACCAGCGCCGCGTATTCGTAGCTCGTGAACAAGTCGACCTTGCCCAGGAAGTAGAGGTAACACTCGTCCGACCCCATGTCCTGCAAGCCCTCGTAGGTCTCTTGCGTGTTGTCGTAGGTGATGCTCAAAAAATCGTCGGCCTCGCGCAGTTCCGGGAAGATGCACATCCGCACGCTGCAAAGCTGCGGCACGATGTCCACGTGCATGTCCTCGCTTTTTGCCTCGAATTCGAAGCCGTCCATGGCGCCGCCGTTTTTGAGCTTGGCCAAACACGAAATGCCCAACGAAAACAGCTGCGGCCCGTCCACCCCATAGTACTCCGTCGGAATGAACGTCATGGAGTACAGCATGTCACCGACCTTCGTCAGCTCCTGGTGGTCCGCCGAATTGTCCCAATCACCGTTCCCCGAGGCTGGCCCGGCGGGCTCCCAGGTCCACAGGTAAACCGTGGTGTCGGGGTGCGCCTCGAGGATGGCTTTCAGGCCGTTGTTTTGGATCCCGTCTTCCGATTGGCTCATGTCGATGTAGAGCGTCATCTCGGAGTTGGCGTCCGTTGGTGAAGGCAGGACGTACGCCTTTTGGGCTAAAGCAGTGGAGGCCAAAACCGCCACCGCGCTCATGCTAAGTAAGTGCTTCAACATCACGGATCAGTTCAAACGGTTGAAAGTGAACGTGTAGACCACCGTCGTCGTCGCGCCGCATTCCCGGCGGTATTCGATGTTCAACTCGGTGTCAAACGGACGGACCATGCTGCCCAAATTGTACACCAGCGTGTCCGAGGCGTACAATTCAAGGAAGGACGGGTATTCCGGATCATCGAACGACCACGTGCCGCCCTCACCGAAGTAGTTCTTGCCGATCTCGAGCGCGACATCGTACGTGCCGTCGGCGTCGAAGGTCAGCTGCAGCGGCGTGGCCACGCCGTTGAGGTAAAAGGAGCTCAAATCCCGCACCTCTTTCACCGGGCTGTTCAGGTCCTGCTGGGTGAACGCCTGGAGTTCCCAGGTGCCGGTCATGCCCACAACCTTGTCGAAGGGCTCGCCCAACTCGCCGTTGATTTCGGGCTTGCATCCCGATAGGATGGCGGCCCCAGCGAGCGCGAACAGTGCGGCGAGCGCGCCATATGTTTGGAATTGTTTCATCGTGTTCGGGTTATTGGCAACCGCCTTCTTCGTTCAACACAAAGCCTGCAGCGGTCGTTTCAGAGTTGGAGAACTGGAGGGCCATGCCGGCGCAGTCCCAGGGGGCGCCGCGGATTTCGATGTCCTCGCCCATGACGCCACGGCGGACCAGCTGGTCCGTCCATTGGCCTTCACACACCGTTTCTTTGCGGAACTCGTCACGGGCCGCATCCCGCACCTCGGTGGCCGTGGCATCCGCGCTCAACGGGTTGTTGCCGGCACCGAAGGCCCGGTCACGGATGGCGTTCACGTCCGCAATGGCCGTGGACAAATCGCCGCCCAATTCCGCCAGCGCCTCCGCCCGCAACAGATGCAACCCCGTCAAATGCACAACGGGCACATTGAAGTACTCCTTGTCGTTGAAGCGGTTGCACAGGTAACGCGCGCCGGTGTTGGTGATCCACGTGGAGCGCGCATCCCCCCCGCCTGAAAGGCTCATGAAGAAATTGAAGTCCTCGCTGAAGCTGAGCTGCGGCGACGGGGTGTTGTCGCTGCGCAGGTTGTCGCGGAACGAGGTGCTCCGGTTGTCCTGGATGCGGCTGACAATGCCAAACACCGTTTCCGGGTTCACGATGTCCGCCTCGTACCGATCGAGGTCAGTGTCCAGCGCAAACGCTCCGGAGTTGATGACTTCGGTGGCGTAATCCGCCGCGGCCTGCCAGTTCAGCATCAAGAAATTCACTTGCGCGAGGTAGCCCAACGCCGACCATTTGGTGGCGTACACGCCGTTCTCTTCCGGCAAGTTCTCCGCGGCAAACGCCAAGTCTTCGAGGATGGCGTCGTAAACGGCCCCCACGGTGGCCCGAGGAAGCGGCTCTTGCGACGTCTCCAAGCGCAACGGCACGCCGAGGTGCGCATTGTCCTCCGTGTACCCGTAAGGCTGCGCGAACAACTTCACAGCGCCCCAGTGGCACACCGCCCGGATGAAACGCGCTTCGGCCTCCATGCGGTTCCGCTCCTCCGCGTCCAAACCTTCGACCAGATCGAAGTTCTCGATCATCACGTTCGAGCGGTAGATGGCGTAGTAGAAGTCGGTGTATGCGCCGCCGTTGATGCCGGTGAAGAAGGTGGTTTCCCGGTTGTATACCGCGTTGAAGTCCAAACTGTTGTCCGGAGCACCGAAGTTGTCGCCCCGCAATTCGTTGATGATTTGAACTCGGCCCCCATAGAGGTTGGCCAAGACGTCGTAGGAACTGACGAGCAGGCGTTGCAGGTCGTCCGGGGTTTGGATCGCATCCTCCGCAAGGATCACGTCCCCCGGCTCGAAGTCGAGGAGCCGGTCGCAAGAGGCCATCCCCACGAGGAGCGCTCCTGCCAAAAAGTAGTTAAGGAGTTTCATGGTGCTCAAAAGTTGGTGGTGATGCTCAAGGTGAAGGCGCGCTCCTGCGGCGGCGTCAAGTACGTCACATTAGGGCTCATGTTCCGGTCTTGCGCGTTCTCAAAGTCCCGCACCACTTCCGGGTCGAGTCCGGGGAAGTTGGTGATGGTGAAGACGTTGGTCACGTTGAGTGCGACGCGGAAGCTGCTGAATTCGCGGCCCACTGCGCTGAAGTTGGGCACGTTGTAGCCGAGGGTCACGTTCCGCAAGCGGAGGTACGAAGCGTCGTAGACAAACAAGCTTGTGTTCCACCACGGGAAACCCGCGGGCAAGCTGTACGTGGTTTCATCGAGGGTCAAGCGCGGGTAAGTCGCCTCATCGCCCGGCTGCCGCCACCGATCGAGCTTCTCCGTGCGCATGTTCCAACCGGAGACCACCCCGAGTTGGCGCTTCGCCGAGGAGTCGAAAATCTTCGCTCCCAAGCTGAACGTAGCCAAGGCGCTGAGGTCCCAGTTTTTCCAACGGAAAGTGTTGTTCATCCCGCCGATGAGGTCGGGCAACCCGTCGCCCACGTATTTGCGGATGTCGTTGTTGTAATCGTACGTCTCGTTGCCATCGAGGTCGAGGTACACCGGCAGCCCGTTATCGGGGTCCACGTGGCTGTGCTCCACGAGGTAGAACGAGCCCACGGGCTTGCCGACGATGACGCGCGAGTCGTTCGTACCGCCGCTCACCGCGTCGGGTGTGTAGTTGCCGATGTCGACCAATTCGTTGTAGTTCCGGGCGAGGTTGAGGTCCGTCGTCCATTCGAAGGCGCCCACCATGTTCCGCGACTTGATGGAGAATTCGATGCCGCGGTTCAAGATGGTCGCCACGTTGTCCCAGTAGTTCGTGAAGCCCGTGCTGGCCGGGGTGCTGACGTTCATCAAGACGTCTTTCGACAGCTTGTGGTACCCGGCGAGCTCGAGGGTGACGCGGTCTTGCCACAGGCCCAGTTCCACCGAAGCATCGAACGTCCGTGACGTTTCCCAGCGCAGGCTCGGGTTTTCTGGCTGCAAGGGGAAGAGGATGCTGTCCGTGGCGTAGGTGATGCCGTTGTCGCGGGCGGAATAGGTGCCAAACCGCGCATAGTCCGGCAAGGCAGCGTTCCCGGTTTTGCCCCAGCTCGTCCGCAACTTCAGGAAACTGATTTGCTCCGAATGGAACCAATCCTCGTCGCTCATCACCCAACCGGCTGAAAGCGACGGGAAGAAGCCGTAGCGGCTCTCCCGGCCAAACCGCGAGCTGCCGTCCACCCGCGCCGTTCCTTGGAAGAAGTAGCGATCTTTCAGCGTGTAGTTGACCCGGCCGAAGTATGACAGGAAGCTGTGCTGGCTCGGGTTGTTTTGCGTTCGGTTGACCTCCGTGGCGTCCGTCAACAGCGAGTCCACCTCGAAGACAGGGCCGCTCACGTCGGGGTAGAAGAGGCTGTAGCCGTAGTTGTCGGTCCGCTGGAATTCCGTGCCGAGCAGGAACGACAGGCTCTGCGTATCATCGAGTTCCCAGTAGTAGTCCGCCGTGGCGCTCGTGTTCCAGTTCAAAACGTAGTTCGCGTAACGGTTTGCGCTCCCCAAGTCCGTGGTGATGCTCAGGCCACCGGGGTTGTACTGATCGTCGCGGAGGTGCAGGTAGTCAAAACCGCCGCTCACCTTCACATTCAAGTCTTCGATGGGGGAGAGGATGACCTGGACGTTGTTGATGGACCGGTTTTCGGTGCTCCGCCAGCGCTTCAATTCGCGCACAGCCGTGGGGTTTTTCGTACCGCCCCATTCGTCGAACCAAAGGAAGTACTCGCCCGCTTGGTGCAAGGTGTCTCCCCCCGCCGAAATCTCGGCCTCGTCGTAGTAAACAGGGTAGTAGGGCAGTGCGTTGGACATCGCGTCGCCGAGGCCTCCGGACCACGCCGCGTCGACGCGGTTGTTCCGTCCTTGGGAGAGCGACGCGCTCGCGAGCACCGTCATCCACTCGGTGGGGGTGAAGTCAAGGTTCGCCCGGCCGCTGATGCGCTCGTAGCTGTTGCCGAGCAGGTAGCTCTCATTGTTGTCGTAGCTGATGCCGCCGTAGAAGTTGTAGTTCTCTCCGCCTTTGCGGGCGCCGAAGCTGTAGGCGTGCTTGACGCCGGTGCCGATGGTTTGGTCCACCCAATCGGTGTTCGTGCCCAAGGCGTTCAAGTAAGCCTCCTTGCGGGTTTCCGCGTCGTCCGCAGCGCTGGTCATGTTGGGGAGCCAAACGTAGCCCGTGCCGCCGTCGTTTTCCCAAGCTTCTTGCCGCAGGGCCAAATACTGTTCCGTGCTCATCATGTTCGGCAACGTGGCCGGGGTAGCGAGTCCCGCGCGCGAACTGAATTCGAAGCTCGTGCCCTTGCGGCCGCGCTTGGTGGTGATGAGGATGACCCCGTTCGCCCCGCGCGAACCGTAGATGCCGGTGGCGGCCGCGTCCTTCAGGATCTCCACGGACTCGATGTCGTTGGGGTTGATGGCGGCGAGCGGGTTGTTGTTCAGCGCACCGGAATTGCCGCGGAGGAAGTAGTCCTGCGTGATCGGAATGCCGTCCACCACGTAGAGCGGGTCACCAGCGGCCGAAACGGAGGCCACCCCCCGAACCCGGATGAGCGAGGGGGCGCCGGCAATGCCGGACGATTGGGAGACCTGCACCCCAGCGGCCTGCCCTTGGAGAGCGGCTTCGAACGACGGGGTCTGCACCGCTGTGATCTGCTTGGAATCGACCGACGTGATGGAACCGGTGACCTCCTTTGCGCGCTGGACCCCGTAGCCGACAACCACGACGTCCTCGATCATGACGGCATCCTCCTTCAGTTGCACGTTGATTTCCAGGGTTTGGCCTGCCGCCAACTCGATTTCGCGGGTGTCCTTCAAGTAGCCGATGAAGCTGTAATCAACCGTGTGCGAGCCGGGCGAAAGCGTCAAGGTGTAATTGCCGTCCAGGTCAGTGAAGACGCCCTTCGCACCGCCATTGGCGATGACAGAGGCCGAGGGCAGCGGAGCATTGTTCACGTCGGTGACTTTCCCCTTCAGGGTCTGGCCCCACGCCGCGGTGCTCATCGCAGCGCCCACCAGGGCCAGGATGATGTGATTGCGCATGTTGTTGGTTTGATTGGGACAAACTTAATCAAGAAGGTGTCATTTTTACACCTTCTCAAAAATTCAGTTATTCACCGCCTTTAAGAAGCGTTGGGCGGTTTGGTATTCACCTTGGGACACGACCAGGAAGTACATGCCGTCGGGCCAGTTTTCCAGGCCGATCCGGTCGGTGATTTCCCCGTTGCGGTAGGCGGTGCGCTGGGCGAAGTGCTGGGTGCGGCCCGTGGCATCGAGCACGCGCACGGTGTACGCTCCCGCGGCGGGGAGTTGCAACCGGTACTGCAGCTGGTCAGCCGCCGGAACGGGCCAAACCGCCAACGGCTCCAACGCTCCGTCCACTTCGCTCACGCCGACCAATTGCACCGGGCACTCCACCGGCTCATCGAGGTACACATGGTACTCGCCGGGGGCGAAGGTTTGGGCCGCGAAAATGTCGGTCACTTCGATGGCCTCTCCCGTGAAGTAATCGTACCACGTGCCGGTGTGCGAAAACCCGGGCACCATGTCGATGGGCGCCGTGTTGAAGTTCGCGTTGACCACGGCGTCCATGTCCGGGTGGTACAGCAGGAGGCGCTTGCCCATGCCGCCCACGTCCCAGTTGAAATCGGTCGAGGAGAACGTGGGGTAGTTGCGCTTGAGGTGGGCGAGTCCCGCGATGACGCGGTGGATGTTGTAGCGTTGGGGGTTGTCGCGGTAATCCCAGCGCACGGGTTTGGCCTCCACCCGGCAGGCATCCGCGATGGTCACCCCATCGGAGCACGTGTTGATGCTGTAATCGTAGCCCAATTCCGTGAACTGCCACAGCATCTTCGGCCCCGGCAGCGGCAAGTTGAAGCACTGGATGGCCTCCATCCGCGAGAGGGCCGTCTCGAGGTCGCCCGCGTCGTAATCCCCGGTGGATGCGGCGAAGTTGAGGTTCTTGTACATGAGGCGCTCCTCGTCGTGGGACTCGGGGTAGGAGACGGCGCCCATTTGCGTGAAGCCGTGGCTTTGGTAGTTCGCCCAGCTGAGGTTCGAGGGGTAGCCCATGGCGGCTTCTTGGTAGTCGTGGGTGGAGTTGGACCAAACCATGAATCCGTTGTTCGTCAACACCGTTTCCTCATTCGTGTCGCACCAGTGCTCCAAGATCATGTACACCCCGTCGTCCTGGTTCCAGACGTGGTTGCCGTAATCGAGGAGCAGGTTGATGCGCGACTGGTCGTAGGCGCCGGTACCATTGGGGGTTTGGGACATGCCTTGCGTGAAATCGAGGCGGTAACCGTCGGCGTGGTATTCCTCCACCCAGTAATCCAGTACGCGCTTGGTGAACTCCTTCGTGGCCCCGGACTCGTGGTTGAAGTCGAAGAACCAGTTGAGGGCGTGCGGTGCCTCCACGTTGAACCACGGGTTGTTAGGGGCGGGGGCCCCGTTTTCCCAGTACATTTTCAGGACGGGGTTGGGCAAATCGGCGGGGTTAAACACGATGTCGA
>CBFHPD010000151.1:0-4165 GCA_965657495.1 uncultured Flavobacteriales bacterium | reverse complement strand
GCTGCCAAGCCCGGCACATCCGGTGCGGGAGCAAAACGCGCATCCGCGCGCAACACAAAGCCCACGGTCCTTCCCCCATCCGCCATCCACCACGACGTCGCGAGGGACGGTTGGATGCTCAAGTCATCCGCCAACTCCACCAATCCGTCGAACAACTGGTCCACCACCCACATGGGCTCGAGCGTGCGCGCTTGGGCCGGGTCAAGCGAACGCAACCCCGCACTTTCGTTGTAGCGAAACACGCCGGGGTGCTGATCGGGGGTCCGGCCGCAGCTCAACTGCACCAGCACCGCCAGGCAACCGAGCGGCACAAGGGGAAGGGAAAAAAGGGACTTCATGGGCAGCCACAAATTAAAGCCATACGGAGGTGAACTGCGGGGCGCTGCGGGATGGTTGCGCCGTAAGTTTGCGGAATGAAAGCACTGTGGACGCTGAACCCCTACTTCTGGAAGTACCGTTGGCATTTCCTGGCGGGGATGCTGTTCGTGGCGTTTACGAATGTCTTCGCCGTCTACGCGCCGGCCCTGATCGGCGAGGGGGTGAACGCGCTGAAGGACGTCGATGGCGCGTACTTGGCCCCGTTGCGAGCAGGCCAAACCGAAGTGTTCGACGCAACGCCATCCGTCCGGGTTCCCTCCACGTTGGCGCGCTTGTCCGAACTGTTCGCTTGGGCCGCCCCGCCGATGGGCCCCGAAAATTTCACGGACACCTCCGACGTCTGGCGATTCGTGGCGTGGGTCGCTGGCTGGCAAGCGGTCCTGTACGTGGTCGCCTTCCTCATCAAAGGGTTGTTCTTGTTCATGACCCGCCAAACCATCATCGTGATGTCGCGCCACATCGAATACGACCTCAAGGCGGCCATCTTTGACCAATACCAGCGCCTCGACGCGGCCTTTTACCGGGAACAAAACACCGGGGATTTGATGAACCGCATCTCGGAAGACGTTTCGCAAGTCCGCATGTATTTGGGTCCTGCGGTCATGTACACCTTGAATTTGGTGGTGCTCATCGCCATGGTGGTCACCGTTATGGTCTCCATCGACTTGGAACTCACCCTGTGGGCACTGGCCCCGCTTCCGTTGATGTCAGGCGGCATCTATTTGGTGAGTCGGCGCATCCAACGCCAAAGCAAGCGGGTCCAAGAATTGCAAAGCACCCTGTCGACCTTCGTGCAGCAACACATCTCCGGCATCCGCATCATCAAGGCCTTCCGCAAAGAAGCCCCTACTGCCGCCCGCTTCGAAGCGCAGTCCAACGCTTACAAAGAACGCAAGCTCGAGTTGGTGAAAACGGAGGCCCTGTTCATGCCCATCATCGTGTTGCTCGTTGGGTTTTCGACCATCCTGACCATTTACGTGGGCGGGCAACGGGTCATGGCGGGCGAGCTCGAGCTGGGCCACATCTTCCAGTTCGTGTTCTATGTGAACCTGTTGACGTGGCCGTTTGCCTCGGTCGGTTGGGTGACCACCTTGGTCCAAAAAGCAGAAGCCTCCATGCAGCGGATCAACGGCTTTTTGAACGCCGAACCGCGCCTGCACCCCGGCACAGCCGAGCCGCCCACGGGCGACGCCTCCCCCACCCTCGCATTTGAAAACGTGTCGTTCACCTACCCGGACACCGGCATCCAAGCCCTTCGGGGGGTCAACTTCAGCATCCGCAAGGGACAGACGGTGGCCATCACCGGCCGCACAGGAAGCGGAAAATCGACCGTTGCGCATTTGGCCATGCGCTTGTTCGACCCCAACGAGGGAACGGTGCGGTTCCGGGGCGCGGACCTCCGGGAATTGAATGCCCCAGCCTTCCGGGCAGAAACGGGCTATGTGCCACAAGACGTGTTCTTGTTCAGCGACTCCATTGAGGAAAACATCGCTTTTGGAGTGGACGACGCGTCACCGGATTCGGTTAAGAAGGCGGCCCAGCAAGCCCACGTGGCCCACAACATCGAAGCCTTCCCGAAAGGGTACGGAACCCTGCTCGGGGAACGGGGCGTCAACCTGAGCGGCGGGCAAAAGCAACGGATTTCCATCGCGCGGGCACTCATGCGCCACCCCGAGTTGCTCATCCTCGACGACAGCCTGTCGGCCGTGGACACCGATACGGAAACCCACATCCTGCAGGCCCTCAAGGACGAATCGGGCGAGGCTGCGGTGCTGATGATGAGTCACCGGGTTTCCTCGTTGCGGCATGCGGATTGGGTGGTGGTCCTCGACGAAGGCGAAGTCGCAGAAGCCGGAACACCTGCCGAGCTCATCGAAAAAGAAGGGGTGTTCGCCGGCATGGTCCAGGACCAGGCCCTGCATGAACCCTGATGCCCTTCAATCCGAGCACGGCATGCTGAAGGCCGATAAAAACAGCAACATGTCGCCGATGGAAACCATGCCGTCGCCGTTCATGTCCGATTCGCAATCGGCCATGCAAGCGTAGTCGAACAGGATGACAAGCAAATCCGAAACCGTGACTTGGTTGTCCAAATTGAAATCTCCCGGACAGGGATTCGCCTCATCCGGGCCGATGATGCCGTCGCAGTTGTTATCGGCGCCGGATTGGTTGCCTGGCGCATCGGGGTAGATGAACGGCTGGTTGTCGTTGCAATCCCCTGAATAGGCGACGAACCCCGCGGGACAGTAACAGTTCTCCACGACGAAGCTCATTGAACCGTACCCATCTTGGTCCATGTCCCGGTACCACGCGATTTGGTCCATCCCATCGTCCACCCAGCCGTTGCAGTCGTTGTCCATGGCATCGCACTGTTCCGCGGCCCCGGGGTAGACCGCCGCGGAGGCATCGAAGCAATCCAGCGCATTGTCGGCGTAACCCGGCTCGCTGCTGCACAATACCGCCGGATGATTCGGGTCGCCAAAGCCATCGCCATCGGCGTCGCGGAACCACACCGTGCCACCGTCCACGTTCACCGACACCTGCTCGTGCCATGTCCAATCCCCAGCCGCCATGCTCACCACCATCTCCACCGCCCCGAGGTAGGTTGGCAGCCCGACCACACCAAATTCCCACGTGCCGGTGCCGTATGTCGTCAGTGGCATCCCGAGCACCTCGATGTCCCCGGGCAGTGCGTTGACCGAAAAGGTGAATTCGACCCCGAGATCCTTAGGCACCGTCACCTGCAGGAACGCGGTGTCGTTTTGGCACACCTCGAGCGACGAAAACTCCGCCTCTAGCCAATTCGGACGCAAGATGTGCAAGCCCGATTCCATGGAACTCACCAGGAGGTTGCCCGAAGGCAGGAAGGGGTAATTCGACCACGAGCCGGTAAAGCCCACCGCATCGCTCGCGGGGTGGACATCGAAGGAGGCCACTTCTTGCATCGAAAAGCCATCGGTGTCATCCGATTTCAAGATGCGCAGGCCGGCAGTGTAATTGGATTGGTATACGAACGCCGCGTCGGCATACTGGTTGTGGTCGCTGGCGGTGGTGGGACCAAAATAAGCACCGCCGTACGCGGGGGCATCCAAATCCGACACGTCCCACCACACCGTGCGGGTATTGAACCCGTACTGTTGCTCGTCCAACTCGTCCCCGATGAGCAAGCGTTGGCCATCGGGCAGCCAGCACGGTTGGTGGGTGTAACCGTTCGAAGGGTGCATTCCCGTACTCAGCACCTGCACATCGGAGGCATCCGTGACATCGAGGATGGAAAAGTGGGTCGGGTGGGCACAAAACAGCAGGGAAGCGCCCGAGTGATCGGGGTCGGGACCCGCATAGACCCCGGCCACTGCATCGTGGACGTAACCGCCCTCTTCGTACATGCCCACCAAGGTAGGGTTGCCGGGGTCGGAGATGTCGTAAATCAAAACGCCGCCATCGGCCAGGTTGGTTCCTACCACGTAGAGCCGGTTCGACGCCTCGTCGATGGTGAGGTTATGGGCATCACTGAAATCCGTCAGTG
This sequence comes from uncultured Flavobacteriales bacterium, assembly GCA_965657495.1. Lineage (GTDB taxonomy): Bacteria > Bacteroidota > Bacteroidia > Flavobacteriales_D > Sanyastnellaceae > JALQTD01. Next base: position 261 of record CBFHPD010000151.1, on the reverse strand, counting down.
TGGCATCGGCGAGGAAGGCATCGGGCGTCGATCCGGCTTCGCGCAGCCAATGCAAATCGAACACCTGCAGCCCGTGTGCGAAGGCCTCGCTCACTACATAGGCATGGTGACCTGCCACCTTCATGTCCCGCCACAAGCTCGTTGACGTAGCTGTTGGCAATTTACCGAGGTAAACAGGATAAAACGGATCCGTTACGTCGACGAAAGCCAGTCCGTTGTTCAACCCAAGCAAAGCGTATTCCTTCCCCGTCAAATCGTCGC
>CBFHPD010000150.1:0-2443 GCA_965657495.1 uncultured Flavobacteriales bacterium | reverse complement strand
TGCCACGATGGAAGCGTTGATGGTGTTCGCCTCCGCAATCTTATCGAAGGCCGAAATCATCCCGATGACCGTACCCATGAAACCCAACATCGGGGCGAGGGCGATGAACAACGAGATCCAGCTCAAACCGCGCTCGAGCTTCGACATCTCCACTGAACCGTAGTCCTCGATGGCCTTCGCCACTTCCTCGTAGCTGCCTGAGCTGCGGTCGAGTCCTTGGTAGAAGATGGAAGCCACGGGACCGCTCGTGCTGCGGCACACTTCCTTGGCTGCCTTTTCGCCGCCCTTGCCGAGCGCCTCTTCAATCTTCTTGAGGAGCTTCGAGTTGTTCGTCGTCGCCATGTTCAAGTAGATGATGCGCTCGATGCTCAACGCGAGGCCGAGGATCAAACAAATCAATACGAACGCCATGAACGTTGCGCCGCCTTCGATGAAGTAACGCTTCACGGTTTGGTGGAAGCTCAACACCTCCTTCGTCTCTTCTGCCGGAGCAGCGTCTTCGACTGCGGGCGCTGCAGGGGCAGCAACAGCAGTGGTGTCCTCCACCGCAGCGGTGGTGTCAACGGCAGCTTGCTCCGTCGTTTCGGTCGTGGCATCTTGTGCGAATGCGGCGGCCGGAGCTCCGGTCCAAATCAGCCCTGCAATGGCAAAGAGGGCAAACAACTTCTTCATGAGAATCAGGTTGATGGTGTGTTTCTTTCTCTTAAATGCGCTGCGCAATTCGCCGGAGCGCATTTTACAACGGGTGCAAATGTAGGACGGCCGTTCGTTTCTGCAAACTTTCAAGGGTTAAACCTATGCATCGTGCGCCGGGCCTTGATTCGCAAGGGCTTGGAGGTGTTTCAAGGCCAAATCCAGGCCCGCAATCGGCAGGCCGCACGCTCCGCCCTGGCAGGGATACACCGTCAACTGCGGTTGTTGGCGGCCCGCCGTCCACGGGACGTCCTCGTGGCCCGGGACCAGGGGGACGACGAAGGCGCGGTGTTGGAGGGCGTGTTTGATTTGGCCTGCAGCTCCCGCCGCATCCGGGCCGGCGACCACCACTTCCACGAACGGCTCCGTGAACCGGCGCGCCACGGCCGCCCAGTAACACGCGGTCGGCAACTCCTTGAAGCCCTCGGCCGCCACCGCCAGCATCGCGCGGGCGCGTTCCGTGTAATGCGGCTGGCCGAAGACGAACCCGAGGGTGTGGAGGTTTTCGGCCATCACCGCGTTGGCGGAGGGGAGGACGTCGTCGATGCGGTCGAAGCGTTCGGCGTAGAGGGAGGCGTCGGGGGCCGTGAAGCGGAGGAGCGGGGTGCGGGGGGTGGCCATCGCCGCGAGGGCGGTTTCGCACCAGGTGCGGGCTTGGTGGACCCAGCGGGGGGTGCCCGTGGCTTCGTAAGCGGCGAGGGCCGCGGCGGCGGCGGCCGCGTAGTCTTCGAGGGTCGCCGGGAGGCGGGACGCGCCGCCTTGCCAAACCCGCCACATCCGGCCGCCCTCGGTCAGGTGGTCTGCGAGGAAGGCGACGGCCTGCTCGCCGCGGGCCACGGCCTCGGGGCGGCCCGATCGGATCAAGCCCCAGGCCATCCAAGCCGTGTGGCCGGCCACGACCTTTTCGTCGCGGGCCGGGGGGTGCCGGTGGGCGTTGCGGTGGGCGAGGATGGCGTCGAGGGTCGGGCCCATCCCCTCCGGCATTCCCTGCGCGCCCACCGGCCGCATCGGCACGAACGCACCCTCGCCCAGCTCCGCCATCCGCGCCCGCTCCGTCCAATCAAACCAGGCCATCGCGCGCTCGAAGCCCGCCGGGTCGCCCGCAAACGCCTCAGCGCATTCCGCGGCCGTCCACCAATACCAGCGCCCCTCCGCCCCTTCGCTGTCCGCATCGAACGACGTGTAGAACCCGCCCTCGGGCGCGCCGAAGTCCCGAACCACCCCGTCGATGAGCCGCCCGATGGCCAGCTCCCACTCCGCGCGCGCAGCCCCTGCGAAGGGCAGCCCCGCCACCAGCGCCGCCAGCACGCCGCCCTGATCGCTCAGCATCTTCTCAAAGTGCGGCAACCGCCACGCTTCGTCCACGGCATACCGCATGAACCCGCCCCCCGCGAAGTCGTGGATTCCGCCCCGCACCCACGCCCGGACCGTGGCCCGAACGTGCGCGGCACATTCCGCATCCCGCGCCGCCTCCCCCGCAAGCCACAGCACCTGAAACGGCATCGGAAACTTCGGCGCCCCCGCCGCGCCCCCGTGCACCGGATCCCAATGGCGCTTCCAAGCAGCCAGCCCCTCCGCCAAAGCCGCCCCCCACTCCCCCACTTCGACCTCCTGCTCGCTCGGTTCCTCCACGGCCCGCACCCCCGCCGCCAGCCGCTCCGCATACCCCACGACGGCACCCCGGTCCACCCGCCACAACTTCACCAGCTCCATCAACGCCGCCTCCCACTGCTCCCGCGGCACATACGTC
>CBFHPD010000149.1:0-11805 GCA_965657495.1 uncultured Flavobacteriales bacterium | reverse complement strand
GATGATTACATCAAGGTGTTCAAGAAGAACAAGGACGGGCTCGCGGGCAAGTTCAAGGTGGTGGGCCAAATCGGAGTCGGCCTCATCCTCGGCGTGGTGATGGTTTGGCACCCCGACATCACCATCAAGGACCACGTGGACCGGACCACCCTCGGGGAGGTCGTGGAGATGACGGCGATGGATGGGACGACCTTTGAGGTGTTCGATGCGGAAGGTGGCGAGGTGGTCTGGGAGGCGAAGAAGTCGAGCACCACGACCATTCCGTTTGTGAAGGCCAACGCCTTCGATTACGCTTGGCTCGTGGGCTGGATGGGCGATTGGGCGCTCGATTACGTGTGGGCGGTGTTCATCCTGCTGGTCATCGTCATCGTGACGGCGGTGTCGAATGGGGCGAACCTGACGGACGGCATCGACGGGCTCGCGACGGGCACCAGCGCCATCATCGGCATCGCGCTCGCCGTGCTCGCCTACGTCGGCTCGAACGCCATCATGAGCGGCTACCTGAACATCATGTTCATCCCGGGCTCGCAGGAGCTGGTGGTGTTCATCGCGGCCTTTGTGGGCGCCTGCGTGGCGTTCCTGTGGTACAACGCGTTTCCGGCGCAGGTGTTCATGGGCGACACGGGCAGCTTGGCGCTCGGCGGGATCATCGCGGCCTTCGCCATCCTGATCCGCAAGGAGCTGCTGATCCCGGTGCTGTGTGGGATTTTCCTGATCGAAAACGTGAGCGTCGTGCTGCAGGTGGCGTACTTCCGCCACACGCGCAAGAAGTATGGGGAGGGCCGCCGGATTTTCCGGATGGCGCCGCTGCACCACCACTACCAAAAGATGGACCTGCCGGAATCGAAGATCACGGCGCGTTTTTGGATCGTGGGCATTTTGCTCGCGGTCATCACCATTGTCACCTTGAAAGTCCGTTGAGATGAGCGCACCTTCCATCACGGTACTGGGGGGCGGGGAAAGCGGGGTCGGTTCGGCCTTGCTGGCGCGTGCCGTGGGCAGCGAGGCCTGGGTGAGCGACGCCGGGACGTTGAAGCCGGCGTTGCGCGCGGAGCTGGAAGCGGCGGGCGTGGCCTTCGAGGAGGGCGGCCACGATGCAGAGCGGGTGCTCGCGAGCGAGCTCGTGGTGAAAAGTCCGGGCATTCCGGAGTCGGCGCCGCTGGTGGTCGCCTTGCGGGAGCGCGGGGTCGAAGTGGTGAGCGAAATCGAGTGGGCGAGCCGGTTTGCCACGGGCCACGTCATCGGCATCACCGGCTCGAATGGCAAAACGACGACGACCGCGCTGACGGCACACGTGCTGGGTGAGGCCGGGCTGGATGTGGCGTGCGTGGGCAACATCGGGCGGAGTTGGGCGCGGGACCTCGCCGAGCGGCGGGCGGCCGGGCAGCCGGATGCGACGCACCACGTGGTCGAAGTGAGCAGCTTCCAACTCGACGGGTGCACCACCTTCCGCCCGGACACGGCGCTCCTGCTCAACATCACCCCGGACCACCTCGACCGGTACGGCTACGAACTGAACGCCTACGCCGACGCGAAGTGGCGCATCACGCAGGCCCAGACCGGGAGCGACGTCCTGACCTTGAATGCCGACGACCCGGTCAGCGTGGAGCGTTGGGCGGAACGCGGCACGCAGGCGAAGATCGTCGCCATCAGCACTGAACAGACGACGACGGAACTCCGGACACGCTGGGGGGACGCCGTTTGGGGCGTGGCGGGTTTGGCCCATCACACCCCTGAACAATTCGAAATCAATCTTCCACAAATCAATCCATTTACCATGACCATCCACGAACTCGCACTGCAGGGCAAGCACAACCTGCACAACAGCATGGCCGCCAGTGTGGCCAGCCGCGTCCTCGAATTGCGGAAAGAAGGCATCCGCGACAGCCTCAGCCGCTTCGACGGCATCGAACACCGCATGGAAGCGGTGAGCACGGTGAACGGCATCGAATTCATCAACGACTCGAAGGCCACCAACGTGAACAGCACGTGGTTCGCGCTCGACAGCTTGACCGGACCGATTGTTTGGATCGCGGGCGGCGTCGACAAGGGCAACGATTACGCCTCGCTCATGCACCTCGTCGAAGGCAAGGTCGACCACCTCATCTGCCTCGGGAAGGACAACGCGAAATTGCACGCGGCGTTTGGCGAGAAGGTGAAGAGTGTGTCCGACGTGGAGAGTGCGGCGGCTGCGGTGGAGCGGGCGTATGACCTCGCGATGCCCGGCATGACCGTGTTGCTCTCGCCGGCGTGTGCGAGCTTCGACTTGTTCGGCAGTTACGAAGAGCGCGGGCGCGCCTTCAAGGCCGCGGTCCGGGCGCTCTGAACCGATGGAAGCAGCTGAGCGACAGCCCAACTGGGTGCAGCAATTGATGCGGCGCGCTGAAGGCGATCGGGGGATCTGGATGGTCACCTTGATCCTCTTCGGCATCTCGCTCATCACGGTGTACAGCGCCGGCGCCTACCTCGTGCACAAGAATTCGGGAGGCTCGTTGCCGCTCCTGGGCAAGCACACGTTCATGCTCGGCCTCGGGCTGGGCGCAATGTACCTGTTCCACCGGCTGCCGATTCACGTGTTTTCGCGGGCGTCGTCCGTGCTGGTGTGGGTCGCCATTTTGCTGCTGTTTTTGACTTTGCTCATCGGAGTGGAAATCAACGATGCCAAACGTTGGATGCGGATCCCCGGCATCGGCATCACCGTCCAAACCTCGGACTTCGCCAAGATCATGCTCATCACTTACGTGGCGCGGATGCTGCACCGCAACCAGGACCGGCTCCACGACTTCCGTACGGGGGTCTGGCCCATCGTCCTGCCGATTGCTTTGGTGTGCGCCTTGATCCTGCCGGCGGATTTGTCCACGGCGGCGCTCATCGGGGCGGTGGCGGCGGCGATGCTGGTGGTGGGCGGTGTCCCTTTCCGGCACCTGTTCCGGCTTGCAGGCGCTGGCGTTGCGTTTGCAGGCGTGGGGTTGGCGGCCGCGAGCACCTTCCCGAACCTGCTGCCGCGGGTGGCCACGTGGCGGAACCGCCTGCTCGCATTTGGCGATGGTGACGGGGAAATGCTGGATCAAATCCGCTACGCCCAAATCGCGATCTCCCGCGGGGGCTTGACCCCGTCCGGTCCGGGCACCGGTGCCGCCCGCAACTTCGTCCCGGAATCGTATTCCGACATGATTTTCGCCTCCATCGTGGAAGATTGGGGGGCGATCCTCGGCGGGGCCGGGCTGGTGGTGTTGTTCCTCATGTTTTTCTACCGCACGCTGCGGGCTGCGCGGCGGTGCCCCGTGCGGTTTGGCTCTTTGCTGGCCTTTGGCCTGGGCCTCTCCATCACCTTCCAAGCCCTGACCAACATGGCCGTAGCGGTGCGGCTGTTTCCCACCACGGGCCAGCCCATTCCCATCGTATCCTACGGCGGTACAAGCATCCTGTTCACCAGCATCGCCATCGGCATGATCCTCGCGGTGTCGCGCACCCACGCGCCCGCCGCTCACCCCCCTTCCACCGACGACTGACATGGCCCAACTCGAACGCATCGTCATCTCCGGCGGCGGCACCGGTGGCCACATCCACCCCGCCCTCGCCATCGCCGACGAAATCAAGCGACGGCATCCATCCTGCGACATCCGGTTCGTGGGGGCGAAAGGCCGCATGGAGATGGAAAAGGTGCCCGCTGCAGGGTATTCCATCGACGGCTTGTGGATCAGCGGCGTCGACCGCAACTGGAAAAGCACCCGGAACTTGTCGTTTCCGTTCAAGCTCATCAGCAGCCTGTGGGCAGCGGGGCGGCTCATCCGCAAATACCGGCCCCAAGTGGCCGTGGGCGTGGGGGGCTTCGCCTCGGGGCCGCTGCTGTTTCGGGCGGCGCGCAAGGGCATTCCCACGTTGATCCAGGAGCAGAACTCGTTTCCAGGCATTACGAACCGCATTTTGGCGGGCCACGTGCAGCGGATATGCGCCGGGTTTCCGGGGCTCGACCGGTGGTTTCCGGCGGACCGCATCATCTTGACAGGCAACCCGCTCCGGCAGGGCGTGGTGGACCGCGTTTTGCAGCCGGGCGGTGCGCGCGAGGCCCGGGAAGCGCTCGGGCTCGACCCGGACCGGCCGGTGCTGTTCGTGATGGGCGGCAGCTTGGGCGCGGCTTCGATGAACGAGGCGGTGCAGGCGCTCGTGGAAGGGCAGCCGGAGCGGACGTACCAAATCTTGTGGCAGTGTGGCGCCCGGTATGCCGACGCGTGTGAAGCCTGGGCCGCCGGCCGTGAAGGATTGGTGTGCCGGGGATTCATTGAGCGGATGGACCTGGCATACGTGGCTGCGGATGTGATCGCGAGCCGCGCGGGAGCGATGTCGCTCGCGGAATTGGCGCTGGTGGGCAAGCCCGCGGTGCTGGTGCCCTCGCCCTATGTGGCGGAGGATCACCAAACGAGCAACGCGCGGTCCCTGTCGGATCGCGGAGGGGCGGTGTTGCTCGAGGACCGGTTTGTGGTGGAGGAGCTCGGGCGCGTGGTGGGCGATTTGTTTGCAGCGCCGGAGCGGGCGGAAGCGATGCGCGCAGCACTGACGGAGGCGGCACGGCCCGATGCCGCCCTGCGGGTGGTGGACGAAATTGAAGCCCTGATTGATGGCGCTGCTCGCGGATGAGTTGAAGGTGCCGGGGCGGGCGTTCCTGCTCGGCATCGGGGGAATCGGGATGAGCGCCCTTGCCCGGTATTTGAAGGCACAGGGGTGGGAAGTGGCGGGGTATGATCGGACGGAAACGGCGCTGACGCGGGATTTGGCCCGAGAAGGCATGGCGGTGAGCTATGCGCCCGACGCGAGCGCCCTCCCCCCGGGGTGGCACGCCGCGGACGTCTTGCGCATCCTTACGCCCGCCGTGCCCGCTGACCTGCCGCTGCGGCAACACCTCGAGGCCGCCGGCCCGGTGCACAAACGCAGCGCCCTGCTCGGTGCCATCGCCGCCCAGCAGCCCAGCCTCGCCGTCGCAGGCACCCACGGCAAAACCACCACCACCACCTTGCTCGCCCACTTGATGCAAGACCGGTGCAACGCATTCCTCGGTGGCATCGCCGCGGCCACCGGCAGCAACCTGTACCTGCATCCCGAGGCCGCTTGGACGGTGGTCGAAGCCGACGAATTCGACCGCAGCTTCCTGCACCTGCACCCCACCCACGCCGCCATCACGAGCCTCGACCCCGACCACTTGGACATCTACGGCAACCTCGAGGCCTTTGTCGCAAGCTTCCAGCAGTTTGCAGGCCAAATCCAACACAGCCTCCTCCTGCATCACGCCCTGTCCGACCGGATTCACCCGCCCTGCACGGTCCGGACCTACGGCCTCGAAACCGGCGACGTCCGTGCTACCCACATCGTCCGCGATGGGGCCCAAACGCACTTCACCCTGGCCCATCCCTTCGGCCCGTCCATCGCGGATTGCACGCTGCCCATGCCCGGGCTGCACAACCTTGAAAACGCGGTGGCCGCAGCGGGATTGGCGCTCGCAGCGGGCCTTTCCGCCGACTTGCTGCGCGAACGGCTCGGAAGTTTCCAAGGCGTGCACCGCCGGTTTCAGTACCATTTGAACGGACCGGTGACCACCTACATCGACGACTACGCGCACCACCCGGAGGAGCTCCGCCGCACCATCGAAGCCGCGCGGGCGGCGCACCCCGGCCAGCGCTTGACCGGCATTTTTCAGCCGCACTTGTTCACGCGCACCCGCGACCACCTCGACGCTTTTGCTGCAGTCCTGTCTGCGCTTGACGCCTGCGTCTTGCTGCCCATCTACGCCGCGAGGGAACAGCCCATTGCCGGGGTTGATTCACAATCATTATTTGATAAGATATCCGCCCCTGTCAAAGAACTCGTTCCTGCAGAACGGATATTCGATTGCTTGAAGACACTGCCGCGTGAAGTGGTCATGACGCTGGGCGCAGGGGACATCGACCGCTTGGTCAACCCGTTGAAAACCTGGCTCATGGACACTGCACCGGACACCCAAAAACACCGCACAAACGCATGAAAACCCGCCGCATCTTGAACCTGGTCTTGTCGAGCCTCCTCCTCTTGGGGGCGGTGGCCTTGGCGGGGTTTGCCCGGTTTGAGCGGGATGGGCGGCGGTTTGCGGCGCTCGACGTCGCGGTGGAGGAAATCGACGGGATGTACCTCGTCGACGAGGTGAGCGTGCGGAATGCCATCGTTGTGCACGACAGCATCCGGGGATCGTACTACGGGGATGTGGCGCTGAGCGAGGTGGAGCAGTGGGTGCGCGAGGCGCTGCCGGCGGTCCGCGACGTACAGGTGTATCCCGGGCTGAACAGACACCTCCAGGTGAACGTGACGCAGCGGCGGCCGCTCGCGCGGTGGCACCGGGGCGGCGGTGGCGCCGATTGTTACCTCGATGAGCTGGGCGAGCAGATGCCCTTGAGCCCCGTGTTCACAGCGCGGGTGCCGGTCATTTTCGCAGAAACGGAGGCGGAGGCAACGGCGGCGTTCGGCTACCTTGAAGTGCTGGAGCAGTCGCCGGTTTGGAAGGCTTTCACGGACGGCATCGCGGTGGATGGGACGGATGTGGAGCTGATTCCGCGGCTCGGTGGTGCGCGGATTGCGCTGGGGGATTTGGCCCAAATCCACACCCAACTTGCCCACCTCGACGCCTTCTACCGGGAGCAAATCGCCCGCGGCAATTTGAATGAATACAAGTCGATCTCGCTGAAATACGAAGGCCAAATCGTAGCTCAACGCCATTATTGAAATCCCTACACCCCATGACCACACAGACCAGCGCCGCCCCCAACGACTCCCGCGTCGGCCCCAATGACATCATTGTCGGATTGGACATCGGAACCACGAAAATTGCCTGCTTCGTCGGCCAAAAGAACGAGCACGGCAAGGTCATCATCCTCGGTTCGGGCCGCAGCGAATCGCTCGGTGTCAAGCGGGGCGTGGTGTCCAACATCCAGCAAACGGTGGACAGCATCCGGTGCGCGGTGGACGAAGCCGAGGCGAATTCCGGGGTGAAAATCGCACGCGTGAACGTGGGCATTGCCGGGCAGCACATCCGCTCCCAGCAGCGCAACGGGATGATTGCCCGCAACAACGGGGAGACCGAAATCACCCGCGAAGACATCGAGGCGTTGATCCAGCAGCAGAAGGGCTACATGAACAACCCGGGGGAAGAGATCATCCACGTCATGCCGCAGGAGTACACGGTGGACGGGGAGACCGGCATCAAGCAGCCCATCGGCATGAACGGCGTGCGGGTCGAAGCCATGTTCCACGTCATCACGGGACAAATCAGCTCCATCCGCAACATCTACCGCTGCATCAAAAAAGCGGGCCTCGAGGTGGATGAGCTCATCCTCGAACCGCTCGCCTCGTCGGCATCCGTCTTGAGCGATGACGAGTTGGAAGCCGGTGTGGCGCTGGTGGACATCGGTGGCGGCACCACCGACATCGCCATCTTCCAAGACAACATCATCCGGCACACCGCGGTCATTCCGCTCGGCGGCAACATCGTGACGCAGGACATCCACACGGGATGCGCCATCATGAAGCGGCAAGCAGAGAAGCTCAAGCAGCAATTCGGTTCGGCCATTGCCACAGAGATGAAGGACAACGAAATCATCTGCATTCCGGGGTTGCGGGGGCGCCCGCCGCGTGAGATCAGCCGCCGGAATTTGGCCCACATCATCGAGGCGCGCATGACGGAAATCATCGAGTTCGTCCACTACGAAATCAACAACTCCGGGCACGGCGACAACCTCGTCGGCGGCGTGGTGCTGACCGGGGGCGGCTCCATGTTGAAGCACGCGGCGCAGCTGTTCGAATACCGGACGGGCATTTCCTGCCGCATCGGTTACCCGAACGAGCACTTGGGCGAGCTGCCGGAGGACCAAATCTCGTCCCCGTCGTTTGCCACCGGCGTGGGTTTGGTCTTGAAAGGCTACGAGGATGCCATCGACCAGAACGCTAACCAAATCGAAGACACCAAGGACCCCGACACAACGCACGTGCCCCAAGAACAGGACGAGCCGAAACCCTTCGGCCGCAACTTTCTCCGGTCGCTTCGCGATTTTTTTGAGGCGGATGAAGAATTCCAAAACTGATTACCCATGAGCCATCAAAACCCCATCAAAGTCATCGGCGTAGGCGGTGGCGGATCCAACGCAGTCAACACGATGCACGAACGCGGCATCAAAGGCGTTGATTTCATTGTGTGCAACACGGATGCGCAAGCCCTCGACGCCAGCAACGTGGAAACAAAAATCCAGCTCGGGCGCAGCCTCACTGAAGGTCAAGGGGCCGGATCGCAACCCGAAGTGGGCCGCAACGCCGCCATCGAAAGCCTCGACGAGATCACGGAGCTGCTGAACCAAGATACCCGCATGGTGTTTGTCACCGCGGGCATGGGCGGTGGCACGGGCACCGGCGCAGCACCCGTCATCGCTGCTGCTGCGAAGGAACTCGACATCCTGACGGTGGGCATCGTCACGATTCCGTTCAAGTTCGAAGGGCGGCGCCGTGCAGATCAGGCAAAGGAAGGATTGGAGAACATGCGCAATGCCGTCGACACGCTGCTCATCATTCGGAACGACAAGCTGCGTGAGTTGTACAGCGGCTTGACCATCCGCAAGGCGTTCATGAACGCGGATGAAGTGTTGTGCACAGCGGCCAAAGGCATCGCCGAGGTCATCACCTTGACCGGACTCATCAACGTGGACATGAACGATGTGAACACGGTGATGCGGAGCAGCGGCCGGGCCATCATGGGCTCGGGGCGCGGCTCGGGCGAAGGGCGCGCGGCAAAGGCGGTGCGCGAAGCGCTGGAGTCGCCTTTGTTGAACGACCACGACATCACAGGCGCCAATTTCGTCTTGTTGAACATCACCTTCAACGAGGACGAAATCCTGATGGACGAAATCATGGAGATCACCGATTTCATCCAGGATGCGGCCGGGCAATCGGCCGAGGTCATTTGGGGTTACGGCATCGACGACCAGTTGGAGGACGACATCGCCGTGACCGTGATCGCAACGGGGTTTCAAGGAGTAGATGCGCCGGAAAATGCCGCACCGAAGAAGCAATGGCTTGGCGGGAACATGCCGCCGCAACAGCCGGAAATGCCCACGAGCAAGGCGGCGCCAGCGGGCACGGATGAGCCGTTCTTGAAATCGGCCGAGCCGGTTGCTCCTGAAGCACCAGCTGCGTGGAACACCCCGCTTGAGCAAAAGCCGATGGATCTCGTGGAACCGCCGGTCACCCCCGCCCGGACGGAATGGGTGATGCCAGAACCGCCTCAGCCCGAGCCGGAACCGGAAGCTCCGACGTTGTTCAGCGAACCGGAGGAACCGGAGGCGCCGGAACAAACGGACGGGACGGTTTGGTTGACACTCGATGATGATAAGCGAGAGGCGCCTCAGCAAGCTGCTCCTCTTCAGCCAGAAGCGCAACAGCCGGAAGCACCGGAGGAGCCCGCTGCACCTGTGAACCAGGCCCAGCCGTTGCCCACGCCGCCACCCAACAACGGGTTCACCATCCGCACCGTGCCGAGCAATTCGGCTCCTAAGGACGTGATGAGCCGCCAGAATGACCGGCATTTGGCCTTGAAGCAGGTGACCAGCAAGTTCAAGACGCCGCAGGATTTGGCCCCCCTTGAGAACGAGCCCGCTTACAAGCGCCGGAAAATCATGCTCGACGACGTGCAGCCCTCCGACGCTTCCACCGTCAGCCGCTACACGCTCCAAACCGAAACGGACGAGGACGGCAACGTCTACACGAACCTCACGCAGAACGGATTCCTTTCTGACCAAGTCGACTGACCATGTCCATTTACGCCACCATTTCTGACGGCATCAAGGATGCCATGCGCGCGAAAGACCGCGACCGCCTTGCCGCTTTGCGCGACATCAAGAGCAAGTTGATGCTCGAAGCTGCGAAGGATGGCAGCAGCGGGGAGGACATTGCCGACGCCACGGCCATGGGCATTTTGAGCAAGCTGTACAAGCAGCGGGTGGAGACCGCCGAGCTGTACGAAGGCCAAAACCGCAGTGACCTCGCCGAAGAGGAGCGCGCCCAGGCCGCCGTCATCGAGGCCTTCCTGCCCCGCGCCCTGACCACCGAGGAAATCGAAGCCAAGGTGGACGAAATCATTGCCGCCACCGGCGCATCGTCCATGGCTGACATGGGAAAAGTCATGGGCCAAGCCTCTGCCGCCATGGCGGGGCAAGCAGACGGGAAAGTCATTTCCGGCATCGTTCGCGCCCGATTGAGCTGATTTCAAATGCCCGGAGAGCATTCTCCGGGCATTTGCATTTTTTTGTGGCTTTCATGTAGCTACAACTAAAACAGGTGGTACTTTCGCGCCATGCATTTGGCCGCAGCCCTCCAAACCAGCAAATTCCGCAACCCCCAGCACGAGTTGATGCTGTACATGCTGTATACGCGGAGCGTGCTGCATTTGGAGCAAAAACGGCGGCTCAAGCCGTGGAACATCACGCCGGAGCAATACAACATCCTACGGATCTTGCGCGGCCAGCATGGCAAACCCATGGCCCTCAATGACCTCACCTGCCGCATGATCGACCCCGCGAGCAACGCCTCCCGGCTCGTCGAAAAATTGCGCACCAAAGGGCTCGTCACGCGCAAAACGAGTCGGCTCGACCGGCGGCGGGTGGACGTGGCACTCACGCCTGCGGGTGCACAGTGTGTAGAAGCCGCGACCGCTCAGTTGATGGAACTCGAACTGCAGTTTGAAGCTGCGGTGCCGACGGAAGCGGCGGCGGCCATGAATGCCGCTTTGGATGCGTTTCACAAGACGCGCCTCACCCCTGATGAAATTCAATAACCCCGTTTACATGAACAAGTTCTCCACCCTCGCGGCATCTGCCGCCCTCGTGCTCGCCGCATGCGGCGAAGCGCCCGCTCCTGAAGCCACTACCGCTGTCCCCGTCGTTACGGAGCAAGCAGCTGTGACACCGGCGAAAGCCACCATCGCGGACGGCGACTACACCGTCGACGTTGCGGCCAGTGAAATCGTTTGGATCGGACGGAAAGTTACTGGCGAACACCGCGGTAACATCTCCCTCGCATCGGGCAACTTCCGCGTCACGGATGGTGCGATGAGCGGTGCGACGTTCACCATCGACATGACGTCCATGACCAACACCGACCTCGATGCCGAAACAGGCGGCAAGTTGCTCGGCCACCTCGCAAGCGATGACTTCTTCAGCACGGCGACCTACCCGACCGCTTCCTTCCAAGCTTCTACGTTCGTGCCCACGGATAACGGGTACGTGGCGAAGGGCAACCTGACCATCAAAGGCATCACGAAGCCCCAAGAAGTGGAGGTCACGTTGGAGCCCAGTGAAAACGGCGTGTCCATGCGCGGCATGATGAAAATCGATCGCACCGCATTCGACATCAAGTACGGTTCTGGCACCTTCATCGAAAACTTGGGCGACAAGGCCATCGACGACTTGTTCGAGCTCGGCTTCTTCATCGCCACGACGAAGTAAGGCGCACTCCCTGCCTACTCGAAGCCCTGCCGCCTGAAGCGGTGGGGCTTTTTTTGTGCCTGCACGGCGTAATTTTGCGCCCATGCGCTGGACGAATTACTTCGAGCACCCGGGGGACAACCGGTATTACGTTTTCTCCTTCCCGGACGAACAGGAGGCAGCGGCGTTCCGGACCCGGCTAGAAAACCACGGCATCGCCTTTGAAGCGCATCATGATCCTAGCGAGCGCGAGCCTTTCTTGTTTGGGGTGCACCGCCGGTGGTTCAAGGAGGCCTTGCACGCGAACCATTTGGTC
>CBFHPD010000148.1:0-6312 GCA_965657495.1 uncultured Flavobacteriales bacterium | reverse complement strand
GCGAGCCCGGTATTTACGGGCACGGTGAGCGGGGTGACGGCGGCGATGGTGGGGCTCGGCAACGTGAACAATACGGCGGACGCGGACAAGCCGGTTTCGACCGCGACCCAAACGGCGTTGGATTTGAAGGCGCCGCTGGCGAGCCCGACGTTTACGGGCACAGTCGCCGGCGTTACGGCTGTGATGGTCGGACTCGGCAACGTGAACAACACGTCGGACGCGGACAAGCCGGTTTCGACCGCGACCCAAACGGCCCTGGACTTGAAGGCACCGCTGGCAAGCCCGACCTTCACGGGCACGCCAAGTTTGCCCACTGGAACGACGGCGGTGACCCAAAGCGCCAGCGACAATTCGACGAAGCTGGCGACCACGGCGTACGTGGATGCAGCGGTCAGCGGGGCGGGTTCGGCGACCACTGAAATGTTGCAGGAAGTGACCGTGGCCTCGGACAACGCGACTACGTTTACCCTGAGCCAAACCCCAGCAGCGACCAGTGTGGTGCGCATGTACCGGAATGGGATCTTGTTGAGCGGAACAGCCATGACGGTGAGTGGAACCGACGTCACGTACGTGCCGGCGAACAACGGAGGAGCGAACTTGGTCACGGGCGACCGCATCCAGTTCTTCTATGCTTACTGATTTGGCCTACAAGCTGCAGGCATGGCTGGTCTTCACCCTAGTCGCAGCAGGCCTGCATGCCCAGCAGACGGTTCCGTTTGTGACTGAATGGACGCTGACGGGCCCGACCACGCTGACCCTCACGATGAGCGGATCGACGGATGTTACCATCGACTGGGGGGACGGCAGTGCGCCGCAGCTCCATACAGGGGGAAACGTCAACCACGCGTATGCGGCGGCGGGGGTATATGACGTGTCGGTTTCGTGTGATGCGGCCACCCCGGAAAACTTCGGGCGGTATCGGTTAGCGAACCATGGACAACGCAACTTGTTGACGGAGGTGAAGAGCTTCGGCACGGGGGTGTGGTCGGATTTTGAGCAAGCGTTTCGCGGGGCAAACAACTGCGAATTCACAGCCACGGATGTCCCGTTGTTGGCACCCACGGCAACGAGCACGGGATACGCCTTTGCCGATTGCTTTGCGCTCACGGGGCTGGACCTTTCAGCCATGGACGTCAGTTCCATCACCAACTTCACTTACACGTTTTACAATGCGCGGAATTTCACGGGTGATGTGAGTGGATGGAATGTGGCTTCGGCGACGGACATGGGGGCGATGTTTTTCCGGGCAAGCAAATTCAATGGGGATTTGTCCGGGTGGGATGTGAGCGGTGTGACGTCCTTGTCCAGCATGTTTCGGGAGGCCTCGGCGTTCAATGGGGACATCAGCGGCTGGGTGACGGGTGCAGCTACGAATTTGGCCAACATGTTCAACAAGGCATTGGTGTTCAACCAAAACCTGAACAGCTGGAATACGAGTTCCGTCACCTCCCTGAGTGGGACCTTTTCAGAGGCATACGCCTTCAATTCTCCCCTCGCGAGCTGGGACGTGAGCAATGTGATCTCGTTCATCAACACGTTCCAACTCGCCCAGTCGTTCAACCAGCCGCTGGATGCCTGGGTGGTCAGTTCTGGAACCCGCTTCGACGGGATGTTCCAAAAGGCGACCGCCTTCGACCAAGACTTGAACAGCTGGGATGTTTCGAATTCAACGAACTTCAACTCCATGTTCTTCAGGGCTTCTGCTTTCGATGGGGACATTTCCGGGTGGAATGTGAGCGCGGCCACGGACTTCCAAAGCATGTTCTATGATGCCCTGGTGTTCAGCGGGGACTTGTCCGGGTGGAACCCCGCAAGCGGTCAACTGTTCTCACAAATGTTCCGGGCGGCGTATTCGTTCAACAGCGACATTTCCGGGTGGAACATGTCGAATGCCACCAATTTCAGCATCATGTTCTATGACGCGCGGACCTTCAACCAGCCGATCGGTAGTTGGGACGTTTCAAACGTAACGAACATGTCCAACATGTTCGCGAATGCCTGGGACTTCAATCAGCCATTGAACAATTGGGATGTGAGCGGGGTGACGAATTTCACCAACTTCCTCTACAGTGGCCTTGCATTCAATCAGCCACTGGACCAGTGGGACGTCAGCAGTGCTACCAGCTTTCAGTCCATGTTTTTCAACACCCAGTCGTTTGACCAGCCACTGCCCAACTGGCAGCTGACCAGCGCCACGAATTTGCTCGGCATGTTTGAGAACGCACCGGTATTCAACCAAGACTTGTCTGGGTGGGACGTGTCAACGGCCACAAACATGGAGCGGATGTTCAAGAACGCAGCCGCATTCAACGGCAACTTGTCGGGCTGGAATGTGGCGAATGTGACGCGGATGAACGAAATGTTTCGTGGGGCCTCGGCCTTTGACCAAGACATCAGCGGCTGGGACGTGTCCAACGTAACCAGGACCGTTGCCATGTTCCAGGATGCGGTTTCATTCAATCAGCCCTTGGATGCGTGGGATTTGGCCTCGCTCACGGACGCGCGGAGCATGTTCCAAAGTGCGACGAGTTTCAACCAGGACTTGACGAGTTGGACCTTGCCGAATTTGGCCTTGTGCAATGGGATGTTCAACAACGCGCAGAGCTTCAACGGCGACATCTCGAACTTCACGATGACCGGGGTGGCGGCGCTCAACTCGATGTTCCGTTCGGCTTCGTCGTTCAACCGGGACATCAGCGCGTGGGACGTGTCCGGCGTGACGGATTTTTATGACGTGTTCGACGCGGCGGTCAGCTTCAACCAGCCGCTGAACGATTGGGACGTGAGCTCGGCCACGCGGCTGTCGTATATGTTCCAAAGCGCCAATGCGTTCGATCAGCCGCTCGACCAGTGGGACGTGAGCAACGCCACCTATATGGAGCGGATGTTCTTCAGCGCGGATGCGTTCGACCAGGACCTCTCGGGGTGGACCTTGAACGCGGGCGTGTACATCCGGAATTTCATGGACGGCGTGGTGTTGCGGCCGTATCACTACGACGCGCTGCTGTTGACACTGGCGGAAGGCCATCCGGCGAACATTGCGCTGAATTCGAATTCGAAGTACTCGAACATTCCAGAAGTGGTCGCGGCGCGCACGCAGTTGCAGGGCGCGCTCATGGGCTTTTCGGATGGGGGCATGACCGATGAGGTGGTGGGCCAAACCGCGATCACCATCGCCGGCGGCACCACCGTCGGCACCACCGCCACGGTCGACCGCTACGGCACCCTTCAGGCCGCCACCGCCCTCACGAGCGCGGGCCAGGTCATCACGCCGGGCGCGAGCATGGTACCGATTGTGAAGACGTTTGGGGGCGATGCCTCGGTTTGGCCCCTCACCCTGAACGGCCTCCTCGGCTCCCACGGCGGCCAACCCGTGCTCGCCCAAGGGTTCTGCTACAACACGACCGGCACGCCCACCACAGACGACGACACCCTGCAGGTCGCCCTCAGCGGCCACGGCCCGTTCAGCGGCTCCCTTTCCGGCCTGCTGCCCTTGACCACGTACCACATCCGCGCCTTCGCCACCAACGCGGTCGGCACCGGCTACGGCCCCGAAATCACGGTCACCACCCCGGCTTTCTCGTGCGGCCACGCCCGCTGGGAATTCGACCACTACGCCTACGCCACGGTCCAAATCGGCGGCCAGTGCTGGTTCGCCGAAAACCTCCGCACGACGGTCTACTCAGACGATTCGAGCATCCCGGGCGGCCTGCTCGACGGCCCTTGGAGCTCAACGGCGTCCGGTGCCCGTTCGCATTACGCGGAAGGCACGGCTGACGAAGCAGCCCAAGTGGAAACCAACGGCCGCCTCTACAACTTCTGGGCGGTCCAAACCGGCTTGCTTTGCCCGACGGGCTGGCACGTGCCCTTGGCGGCCGAGTGGAACACGATGATGGCCGAAGTTGGCAATGCGATCGACCTCAAGGCCACCGCTCCGGATTGGGATGGAACGAATGCTTCCGGATTTTCGGCACGGCCAACGGGGTGGCGCCATCCGGGCGGCGGCTTCGAAAACCAGGACACCCACACCGCTTGGTGGACGGGTACTGAAGGCAGCAGCACCACCGCCATCGACCGCGTGTTGGCGGGCAGCGCGTTGAGCGGCTACGTGCCATCGAAAAACTACGGATTGAGCGTGCG
Organism: uncultured Flavobacteriales bacterium; assembly: GCA_965657495.1. GTDB lineage: Bacteria > Bacteroidota > Bacteroidia > Flavobacteriales_D > Sanyastnellaceae > JALQTD01. The sequence continues at coordinate 2,172 of CBFHPD010000148.1, read as the reverse complement.
CTGCGTGCAGTGATTCAGTCCCGCAAGATGCTGCTGAGCTTCTTCCCGCGGGCGAGTTCGTCGATCACCTTGTCGAGGTAGCGCACCTGTTGTGTGAGTGGGGTTTCGATGTCCTCGACGCGGATGCCGCAGATGAGGCCCTGGATGCGGTTGGCACCAGGGGGCAGCTCTGCCTGCGCGAAGAACTCGGTGAACGTCTGGTCGCTCGCGGCCAGGGCGAGCAGCTCCGCCTCGGTGTAGCCGGTGAGCCATCCCATGACGGTGTGCAGTTCGTCGAGCGTGCGGCCCTTTCGCGTCACCTTCGCCACGTAGTGCGGGTAGACGGAAGCGAAGGTCATGCGCGCGATGCGTTCGTCGGTGGTGAGGCGGGCCATGCGGTGGGTTTTGCAGGCCAAAATAGGGCACGGTGTGAAAGGGGTGTGGAAAAAATGCGGGGAAGGGCGGGCGACGTTTTGGCCTGAAAGCGAGTCCTGAAGCGGGACAGCACCTACTTTCGTCCCCCAACCGAACGCCATGAACCGCATCTTCCTCGCCCTCGGCGCAGCCCTGTTGAGCTTGTCCGCCTTCGCCCAACAAATCACGGTCCTCCAGCCCAACGGCGGCGAATCCATCGACGGCTGCACGCCTTACGAAATCCAGTGGTCCGCTGCCGGCACCAGCGGCGAGTTCAACATCGACTACTCGACGGACGGGGGCGCCACGTGGGTGTCGCTCGCCAGTTTTTTGACGAACACGACCAGCTTCAGTTGGGAGGCCCCGAACATCTATTCGACGGGCTGCCTGATCCGCGTGTACGACGCGCAGGCCCCGGAGGTGGCGGATGAGAGCAATGCGACCTTCGCGCTGAATGCCCCGATCCAGTTCCTGTACCCGGATGGTGGGCAGACGTTTTTTGCAGGCCAAACCCTGCAAGTGGGCTGGATGTCAGCCTACTACCTTTCCACGGTCGGCCTCCAGCTCTCCCTAGACGGCGGCCTCACTTGGTCCACTGTCGCCTCCAACCTCGACGGCGGCCTCTACGAGTGGACCGTCCCCAACAGCCCCTCCACCAACGCCCGCCTCCGGGTCGGCACCGACTTCCAGAGCTGCTTCGTCGACGGCAGCTCCGACTTCACCATCGTTTCCGAAGTCACGATCACCGAACCCAACGGCGGCGAAACCCTCCAGGCCTCCGTCACCCCCCCGAGCTACGCCGGCTACTACCTGATGAACAACGGCACCATCGTCACCGACGGCGGCCGGTTCTTTGACTCCGGCGGCGAGGACGCGAATGCCTCCAACACGAACTACACCAAATACTTCTGGCCCGCCACCCAGAACAACGAGCTGCGTTTGACCTTCAACCACCTTGAGCTCTACGACGGCTACAGCAACTACGACGACCGGCTCTACGTCTACGACGCCACCACGAACCAGCTGCTCCTCAACTTGCAGGGCAGCTACACCGAATCGTACCTCGATGAAAATCCGCTGGTGGCTCAAGGCCAGGGCCTGCGCGTGGTGTACCAAAACGAAACCGGCTACAACGGCACGGCCTCCGGCTGGGATGCCAACCTCGAGTCCATCGATGTGACCTACCCCGACACGACCTACCCGCTGAATTGGGACGTGGCCGGCACCTCAAAGGAGTTCCACCTCGACTATTCGGTCAACGGCGGCATCACCTGGAAGCGCGTGGTGTCGAACCTCTACAGCCCTTCCGGTTCGTACGATTGGCACGTTCCGAACGACCCCGGGACCTCCTGCCTGGTGCGCGTCACCGACGTGGAAAACGGGGCGGTCGTGGACGTGAGCGATGCCGCGTTCACCATCGAGGCGGCGGCCCCCCGGGTCACCTTCCCGAACGGCGGCGAGGCTTGGTTCGCGGGCACTTCTCACGAAATCAACTGGGTAGCCCAGTTCATGAACGCTTCGTCCGTGGACTTGAGCTACTCGCTCGATGGCGGCGTTTCCTGGACTGACATCGCCACCACCCTGAACGACGGTTCATACGATTGGACCTTGCCGAGCACGGCCTCCACTTCCGCCCGGGTGAAGGCGTCTTCCGCGGCCGATGGTTCGGACTACAGCGACGAAGACTTCACCATCCTCCCGCACATCACGGTGACGAGCCCGAACGGCGGGGAGGAGCTGGACGGCTGCGCTTCCACCACGATCCAGTGGCAAGCGGGC
>CBFHPD010000147.1:0-29143 GCA_965657495.1 uncultured Flavobacteriales bacterium | reverse complement strand
CTCCCGACCGGCATCGAGCGGCATCAGCACGTAGCGCACGTCGATGTCGGCATTCACGGTGAAGGCGTCGACCGCCCAGGCTTCCAAGCTGCGCAACGCCCGCTCCCGGCTGCGCGCCAGGGATTTCCCGCGGATGGGGGCCCGGAGTGTGACGAGCGAGGCTTGGTCGGTGCGTGTGGTGGCGCCGAGGACGTTCCGCACCCCGAGCCCGAGGGTGATGGCGGGCATGTCGTTCCAAGTGGCCTTCCACTTCCCCGACCGCAGGGCGCCCTCAACCGGGGTGATGGCCACAAAGGAGGTGTCGAAGGCGAGGACGGACACCACGGCTGGCGTGCCACTCCGGAGCTGGGCCACCGCTTCGTCTTCGATGACGGGCGCCCAGCGGTCGATGGCGGGCTGGGCGTCGAGCCAAGTGCCCAAGGAATCGGGCAGGGTGGAGCCCGCCTCCGGGATCAAGGCGATTTCGGCGTCGAGGGTCCCGAAGAGTTCGCTCACCACGTCTTCGATGCCGTTGAAGGCGGACAGGATGGCCACCATGGCCGCTGTGACGGCGGCGATGACGAACATCGAGATGCCCGAAATGAGGTGGATGAGGTTGCGCGTCCGCCGGCTGAAGATGTACCGCCGCGCGAGCCTGATGGGCAGGTTCATGGGCGCAAGTTACTGGGATTTGGCCAGCAGTTCAGCGGCTTTACCACCCAAACCCGCTCCGATCGCCACCCCCATTCCGCCCAACCGCACCGCCGCCACGGTGCCCGGCCCCACGGCCTCGAGCCACGGCTCCCGCACGGCGCCCACCCCAAGCACCCCCGTCCACGCGTACTCCACCGGCACGCCCGCCGCCCCCGGCCACAACCGCACGAGCCACTCCCGCAGCCGCGCCTCGGTGCCCGCCTCGTCGAGCCCCCAATGCCGGCCGCCCCCGATGAGCAGGCGGCCCTCCGGCAAGTGCCGGGCATACACGTAGCCCGCTTCGAGGTGATACGTCCCTGCCACCACCGGTCCTGCCCCGGCCGCGGTCACCAGCACGCGGTTCTTCGCCGGCCGGGCGTCGGCCCTCGGAATCAATTCCTGCGCAAAGGCATTCGTCGCCACCAAACACCGCGGCACCTCCACGGCCCGCTCCCCCTCGCTCCCCCGCCGCACCACCAGCCCGCCCCCCCCCAACTGCAGCACCTCCACCCCGCGCACCACGTCGATGCCGTGCGCCCGCGCCCGTTCGAGCAAGGCCCGGTGCAACATGCCCGTGTGGACCGCCCCCTCGAGCGGGCTCGCATCCGCCACGGCCCGCACCCCGTCCGCCAAGCCCCGCGCCTCCGGCACCTCCCCCCGCACAAAGGTGGCAGCCGTCCCCGTGACCGGCGCGAGCCATGCGTTCAAGTCCGCCAGGGCAGCTCCGGGCACCGGGCCTTCCTCACCCGGCAGGTAGAGCGCGTGGCTCCCACACGCCACGTACCCGATGCGCGCATCCCCAAGCCATCCGCGGAGCGTGCGCAACCCGTCCATCCGTTGCCCCACGAGTTCCAAGGCGGCGGCGTCGCCCAGCACGCGCCGGTCGTCGAGCAACTCGGACGGGCTCCCGAAGCAGGCGAATCCGGCGTTGCGTGTGGTGCCCCCGTCGCCGAAGGCCGATTTTTCAAACACGCTGATCCGCCATTCCGGATGCAGCTCGGCCAGCCGGCAAGCCGCGGAGAGGCCGACGATGCCGGCGCCGATGACGATGACGTCGTGGCCCTGAAGCCAGGTTTGGTCTTCCCAGTAACTGAATGCCATGTCCTAAAGGTATTTCGGTTGCTGCGCCTTGCCTAAATTGTCGGCATGAATCGCATCTTGACCACCTTCTGCGCGACGGCCATTGCGCTCTTGAGCCTGCCGCTTTCAGGCCAAACCCCGGGCGCCCTCGACCCGACGTTTGGCGAAGGGGGCATCGTCATCTCCAGCCCCGTCGGCACTTCGTCCATGGACAACGCCCAGTGCGTGGGCCTGCGGAGCTCCGGCGAAGTGGTCTTCGCGGGGGTGTCCGGAGGGGCCGCTTCGTTCAGCATGACGGTGGGCCAGCTGCTCCCCGATGGCAGCCTCGATCCGTCTTTTGGAACCGGCGGGATTGCCACGTTTGCCTCGCCCGGGGGATCGAGTTTTGCCTACGATTTGGTGGTCCTCGAGGACGGCAAGGTCCTGGTCGCTGGGGCGGTGAGCTTGACGGCGGCGAACACGGCCTTCGCGGTGTGGCGCCTGCTGCCCGATGGCACGTTGGACGCCACGTTTGCAGACGCGGGTCAGCTCGTGGTGGACATCGATGCGAGCGAGGATTATGCCCGGAGCGTGTGGGTGGATGAATCGGGCCAAATCACCGCCGCAGGCGCCTCGATGCAGCCGGAATCCAGCTTCTACCGCAGCGCCCTCATCCGGTGCTCCGCGGACGGCACCCTCCTTTCAGCCTTCGGCACCAACGGCATCCACGTGCATCCCCTCGTGGCCACCGAAAACCACGACATCCGTTGCGGTGCGGTGGCGGAAGACGGCAGCATCTACCTCGCCGGCTACACGAGCATCGGGTGGGACACGCAAGGCGTGGTGGTGCGTTTCCACGCCGATGGCACGGCGGATGATGGGTTTGGAGCGGACGGCGTGGCCCTCGGTGAGGAGGGTGGCCGTTTCTTTGATGTGGCGGCCGTGGGGAACCGCGTCCTTGCGGTGGGCGATGGCGACGGCGGAGCTTCGGGGGTGATCCAGGCGTTCGACCTGACCGGAGTCGTGGACGCGACGTTTGGGGCAGCCGGCACCACCACCTTGAACGTGGGGGGAGCCAATGCACTGCTCGCCCTTGCGGAGCAGACCGATGGCAAGCTGCTCGTCGGCGGATCGGCCACCACCGGATTTCTGGTCCGCGATTTCCTGGTCGCTCGCATGGACGCAAACGGGGTGCTGGATCCCGAGTGGGGCGATGCGGGCGTGGTGGTCACCGTCATCGGACCGGGGTTTGAAGACGTGAACGATTTGGTGGTTCAGCCCGATGGCCGGGTTGTGGCTGCGGGGTTTGCCCAAATTTCCAACAACGACTTTGTTTTCGCCCGCTACCTCGCGGGCGAACTCGGTGCCATTTCAGGCTGCACCGATCCCGCGGCTTGCAACTACAACCCGCAAGCCACGGAGGAGGACGGCTCCTGTTACGGCGAGGGCGATGCGTGCGACGATGGCAACCCGGACACGGTCAACGATGCCTACAATGCGGACTGCGAATGCGTGGGCCAAGGCGTTTCCGTTGCCCTCCTCGAGGCCCCGGTGTTCACGACATTCCCTAACCCAGTTCAGGGTGAATTGAACATTCAGTTCAGTTCGAATGATGGGGTGTGGGAAGTGCGGCTGTTCAACGCTTCAGGCCAAATACTGCGTGCGGCCACCGTCCGCGGCCCGTCCTGCTCCTGGAACCTGTCCGGTTTGCCCGCTGGCACCTACCAGCTGACAGTCCAGAACGGCACAATCCACCAGTCCCGGACTGTGCTGGTGCGCTGAGTTCAGCCCTTCAACGCCTGGTCCACGGCCTCGTAGTAATCGAGGCTGTCGTCGAGGTAGAAGTTCAACTCGGGGATGATGCGCACCTGTTTGCCGATGAGGTCCGCCAGGGCTTTCCGCACCCGCCAGCCTTCCGTGCGCACCGCTTCGAGCGCCGCTTTCTTGTCCTGAACGGCCATGAAGCTGAGGTACACCTTTGCCAGCCCCAGGTCCGGCGCCATTCGCACTTGCGTCACCGTGATGAACATCCCGCCAAACCACACTTGGGACTGGCGTTGGAACAACGTGCTCAGATCGCGCTTGATGAGTTCAGCGACTTTTTCTTGACGGATGGAGGCCATGGGCGAATTTTCTAAGGACAAAGGTAGGGCAGGCCTCAAAAGAGGAAGTTGTTGTACGGGTAGCGCTTCATGTGGATCTCCTTCACGCGTTCGTACAGCAAGTCCCGCAGGTCTTCGAGGCCTTCCTTCGTGTGGGCGGAAATGAAGGCGGTTTGTACGCCGTTCCGCTCGTAGCGTTCGCGGATGCCCGCAATTTGCTCGGCGCGCGTCAGCCCCACAAGGGCATCTTCTTCGAGCTGGTCGATCTTGTTGAAAAGCAGGAGGGTGGGGGCGTCTGCGCTGCCGATTTCGGTGAGCGTGGTGTTGACGACCGCGAGGTGGTCTTCGAACTGCGGGTGCGAGACGTCGATGACGTGGATGAGGAGGTCGCTTTCGCGCGTTTCATCGAGGGTGCTCTTGAAGCTCTCGATGAGCTGGTGGGGCAGCTTGCGGATGAAGCCGACCGTGTCGCTCAGCAGGAACGGCAGGTTGTGCAGCACGACCTTGCGCACCGTGGTGTCGAGCGTGGCGAAAAGCTTGTTCTCTGCGAAGACATCGCTCTTCGAAAGCAGCGTCATCAGCGTGCTTTTGCCGACGTTGGTGTAACCGACGAGGGCGACGCGCACCAGGGCTCCGCGGTTGCTACGTTGGGTCGCCATCTGCTTGTCGATTTGGGCCAAATCCCGCTTCAACTTCGCAATCCGATCCCGGATGATCCGGCGGTCCGTCTCGATCTCCTTCTCCCCGGGCCCCTTCATGCCGATGCCGCCTTTCTGCTTCTGCAAGTGCGTCCACATGTTCGTCAGGCGCGGCAGCAAGTACTGGTATTGCGCCAATTCCACCTGCGTCTTCGCGTGGGCCGTGCGGGCGCGCTGGGCAAAGATGTCGAGGATCAAATTCGGGCGGTCGAGGATCTTCACCTCCGGCATCTCCGCTTCGATGTTCCGCAATTGCCGTGGGTTCAGTTCGTCGTCGAAGATGACCATATCGATGCATTCCTCTTCGACGTAGGCCTTGATTTCGGCCAACTTGCCCGAGCCGATGAAGGTGCGGGTGTCGGGCTTTTCCAGGGCTTGGGTGAACACGCGCCGGGTGTCCGCGGACGCGGTGGTGGCGAGGAAGGCCAATTCGTCCAGGTACTCATCGAGCTCCTCCCGGGTGGTGTGGCCGGTCAGTAGCCCCACCAATACGCACGACTCCGCCACCGGCGCCGTGCTTTTCGCTTGCTTCTTTTCAATCATTCGGCCGCGCGGAAGGTGTCGAGGTAGGCGGCGATGCCCGCAATTTCGGCGTCGTTCAGGACGTCCTTTTGCGGGGGCATGAGGCCTTTGCCGTATCGGATGATGCGTTCTCGTTCCGCTCGGGTCATGGTTGACGCCGTCAAATCCGGCGCCCCGGTTCGACCCAACTTGCCATCGCTGCCGTGGCACAGCGCGCACTTTTGCTCGTACCCCTGTTGGGCCAACTCCATGGAAATCGGTTCCACAGCCGACTGCTGAGCCGGCTCACTCCCGCAAGCCGCCAAGGTGCCGGCCAACACCCAAACACCAAGGTGCCGCACCATCAGAACCAACCGTAGGCTTCGAACCCGGGACGGAAGGGCCACGGAATGCTGGCCACGATGAGGATGAGGGCGAAAGTGAACCAAATCTGTTGCTTCCGGTATTTGGACCGGTCACTCCCGGCGCGCTTCGCCAAACTGTGGCCCAATGTGGCGAACAAAATCGCCACCAACATGCCGGTCAAATGCTCCACCGCGAAGAACCGCAATGTGGGGTTGCTCATCACGTCCGCCTGCTTGAACAGGGCCACGCCATTGTGACCGAGGAAATAGAGTGCAAGGCCCACCACCAGCTGCACGTGCAAGGTGATCATGGTGAATAGGCCCCGCTTGCGCGCACCTTCGGTGAAGGTTGAACCGCCCGTGAAGGAACCGATGACGGTGATGACGAGCAAAATCAAAGCGACCCAACGGAGGGCGCTGTGCAAGTGGGTGAGTCCGGTGATCATGGGCCAAAGATAATGCGGTAAAACGCACAACACCTCGGAGCGGGCCCCGAGGTGTTGCAAGAAATGGAAGTCGGGTCGGTTTACACCACGCCTTGGTCGATCATGGCGTCGGCTACCTTGACGAAGCCGGCGATGTTCGCGCCGCGCACGTAATCCACGGTGCCGTTCTCGTCCGTACCGTATTCGACGCACTGGGCGTGGATGGAGCTCATGATGCCGCGCAGGCGTTCGTCCACTTCTTCGCGGCTCCAATTCATGCGGAGGCTGTTTTGCGACATCTCCAAACCGGAGGTGGCCACACCGCCCGCGTTCGACGCCTTGCCAGGCGAGAACAGGACGCCGGCGTGCTGGAACGATTCGACAGCATCCGGGGTGCAGGGCATGTTCGCTCCTTCTGCCACGGCAATGACGCCGTTGGCGATGAGCTGCTTGGCATCGTCGCCGTGCAGTTCGTTTTGCGTGGCGCAAGGGAAAGCTGCGTCGCACGCTACGCCCCAAGGCGTTTCGCCTTCGTGGAAGGTCGCGCCGGCGTACTTCGCTGCGTATTCAGAGATGCGGCCGCGGCGCACGTTTTTCAAGTCCATGATCCACGCGAGCTTCTCGGCGTCGATGCCATCGGGGTCGTGGATGAAGCCCTTGGAGTCGGACATGGTCACGACCTTGGCCCCGAGCTGGAGGCACTTCTCTGCAGCGAACTGAGCGACGTTGCCCGAGCCCGAGATGACCACCGACTTCGAGTGGAGGTTGTGGCCTTTGGTACCGAGCATCTCTTGGGCGAAATACACGGCGCCGTAGCCCGTGGCTTCTGGGCGGATGAGCGAACCGCCCCATTTGATGCCCTTGCCGGTCAAAACGCCCGTGAACTCATTGCGCAGGCGCTTGTATTGACCAAACATGTACCCAATTTCGCGGCCGCCCACCCCGATGTCTCCGGCCGGCACGTCCGTGTTGGGGCCGATGTGGCGCGCCAGCTCCGTCATGAAGCTTTGGCAAAAGCGCATCACCTCTGCGTCGGATTTGCCCTTGGGGTCGAAATCCGAACCGCCCTTGCCACCGCCCATGGGCAAAGTGGTCAGGGAGTTCTTGAAGATTTGTTCAAAGCCGAGGAACTTCAGGATGCTCAGGTTGACGCTGGGATGGAAGCGCAAACCACCCTTGTACGGGCCGATGGCGCTGTTGAACTCCACGCGGAAGCCGCGGTTCACTTGCACGGTACCGGCGTCGTCCGTCCACGGAACGCGGAAGATCAGGGTTCGCTCGGGCTCGATCATGCGCTCGAGGACACGGTGATCGCGGTACTTGGGGTGCGATTCAATGAAGGGGATAACGGTTTCAGCAACCTCCTGAACGGCCTGCAAGAATTCGGGCTCGTTGGGGTTCTTTGCAGCGGCGGCGGCGACGAATGCGTCGATCTGCGCCTGGTGAGAATGTGACATCAACGTATAGATTAACGTTTTCGGCGGCAAAGCTAAATCAAAGACACCCAGTTCGGCCTCCATCCACGGGCAAATTGATGCCTGAAATGTAGTCGGCTGCGGGGGAGGCGAGGAAGGCGATGGCGCGTGCGATTTCGGCGGGTTCGGCCGTGCGCCCCATGGGGACTTGGGCGGCCATGTTGGCGAGGATGGCTTCTGGGGTGGTGCCGGTTTTCGCGGCCTTTGCTTCGGCGAGGCCGGTGAGGCGCGCGGTGCCGGTGGCGCCGGGCAGCACGTTGTTGACGGTGATCTGGTGCGGCGCGACTTCGGTGGCCCAGGTTTTGGCCCAGCTCGCGACGGCTCCGCGGATGGTGTTGCTCACGCCGAGCCCCGGCAGCGGCTGCTTGACCGACGTGCTGATGACGTTGATGATGCGGCCCCAACCGGCGCTTTTCATGCCTTCGAGGACGGCGGTGGCGAGGAGGTGGTTGCAGACCAAATGCTGTTCGAACGTCGCCCGAAACGCCCCCACTTCCGCTTCCGTGATGGGACCACCGGCCGGTCCGCCCGTGTTGTTCACCAGGATATCGACGGATCGTCCGGCGACGATGCGCGCCGCCGCCGCTGCCACCGTGTCGGGCGCACTGAAGTCCGCCACCGCATAGCCGTGCCCTTCACCGGGCAGGGTGCTGAGCGCCGCTTGAAGCCGCGCCTCGTTGCGGGCCAACAGCGTCACGTGTGCTCCGAGCCCAGCCAAATGTTGCGCCGCTGCGAGGCCAATTCCCTGAGACGCCCCGCAGACGAGGGCGTGCTTGCCGGTCAAATCGAGCGGCATCCAATCCAGTACGTTCCGTTCCATGCCGCGAAAGTACGTGCGTTAATTTTGCGGCATGAAGCGCATCGAACATTTGGGCATCGCCGTGGAAGACCTCGCAGCGGCCGAACGCATTTTCACCGACGTCCTCGGCACCGCACCGTACAAGCGGGAGCGGGTGGAGGACGAAGGCGTCGAGACCTCGTTTTTCCAATCCGGTGAGTCCAAGATCGAGTTGCTTGCGGCCACCACGCCCGACGGCCCCATCGCCCGCCACCTCGAGCGCCGCGGCCCCGGCTTGCACCACGTGGCCTTCCACGTCGACGACATCGCCGCCGAACTCACCCGCCTCGAGGCCGCCGGCTACCGCCGCATTTCCGGCCCCAAGCCCGGAGCTGACGGCAAGACCATCGCGTTCCTGCACCCGTCCGACACCTCCAAGGTGCTCGTCGAGCTCTGCGCGGATTAACCCCGCCGCCGGCGCCGCCGTTTCTTCTTCTTCTTTGGCCGCATTTCGGGCCCGAACAGTTGCGTGCCCTTTTGTTCCCGCGGCGCGTAGGGGTCGTTCGTCACGGTTTGGCAGGCCAAAGGCGGCCGCACCTGCTGAAAATCAAATTGCAGGGCCAGCGTCCACGGCCGGTACCCTTGCCGCAGCAGGTCCATGTGCGCCCCGCGTTCTTCCGCGAGGGGAGCGAATTGGAGCAAATCGGTCGTGAAAGCGATGCGCATGAAGCGCCCGGGCCAAATGCGCACCCCAACGGCTAGCCCGCCTTCCACCGCGAATCGCCACGTCCCATCTTCGGGCGCCACCCCAAACAGCGAATCGGGACCTGCGGGCGCCCATTCCCGCCCCCACAGGCCGTCCACCCCCGCACCGATCATGCCTTCTAGGTAGAGGTCGGGTGTGAAGGCCACCGCCCGGTATCCGCGCAGCCCCAACGAAGTCAGCCAAGCCGCGCCTGCGCCCTCGAAGACGCTGCTGTCCGCGAGGTAGGACGTGAACGTTTCGGCATATGACCGGCGCGTCCCTTGGAATGCCAACGCCGCCCGATCGAACAAGACCGGTTGCTCAAACCGCCACCACCGCGCCAAAAACAGCGCCGGCTGTACCGCCGCTTCCGCCGCCCACAGCCCGTAAGCGGCCGTGTCCAAGGTGGTGCCGGGCTGCCACAATTCCTCCCATTCTTCAGGTTCTGCCCACAATCCGGCCGCTCCGAGCCCCACCGTCCAGCCCTTGGGTGCGAACATCGAGCCGTTGCGGTCGTAGAGGTCGTGGGACAGCCCTTGCCCCCAAGCCGCCCAGGTGCTCAGGACGGCAAGGCAACACAACGCGGCGTTACGCATGGCGCAGGGCGCGGAGTTGGGCCATGGCCGCTTCCATCACTTCTTCCGAATCCCATACCTGCTCGATGTCCGGCCGATCCATCACCTCGTGCATGATCGCATCCTGCGCAGCACCGGCCGCGAGCGCCTCGTGGTAAGGCGTGTGCGAAAACGTGACCTGGCTGTAAAGCGGCAGCCACTCGTCCGGGTAGTGCTGCTGCAGGCGCGCCTCGATTTTCTTTTGGAGCAAAAACCGTGGATCGCCGGTCAAATCCCGCATCTCCACGTAATTCCGCAGCGCCAACTCGAGGATGGCGTCGCCCGCCGGCTTCCGCAAGCGCGTGTATTCCGACATCACCTCGCCCCAATCCGCCTCCGAGTCCAACAAGTCGTCGAGCACGGTGCAATCCTCCATGCCGCTGTTCATGCCCTGCCCGTAAAACGGCACGATGGCGTGGGCCGCATCGCCCATCAGGCAGACCCGTTCGCCGCGGTGCCACGGCTCGCAGCGCACCATCACGAGGGAAGCCGTGGGGTGGTCGTTCCAGTCGTCGAGGAGGTTCGGCAGCAATGGCAACACGTCGGGGAACTGCCGCTCGAACAAGGCCATCACCGCCGCGTCGTCCTGCCAGTTGGCGAAGCTCTCGTCGTGCCCTTCGTAGGGCGCAAACAGCGTGCAGGTGAAGGTGCCGTTGGGGTTGGGCAAGGCCATGAGCATGAAGTTGCCGCGGGGCCAAATGTGCAGCGCGTCCTCGCGCAACTTGAAGCTCCCATCCGCATTCGCCTTCATCTCGATTTCCTTGTACCCGTGGGCGAGGTACTTCTGCTCGAAGTCAAAACGGTCCGTCCGCATCATCCGGTCCCGCACCGCGCTGAAGGCGCCGTCCGTCCCGAAGACCCGGTCCGCCTCCACCTCCAGCCGCTCGCCGCCGTGCTCAAACGTCAGGCCCACCGCGTCCTGCCGGCGCAGGTCCACGTCCGCGCATTTGTGCCCAAAATGCACCTCCACACCAGCATGCCCTTCCGCTGCTTCGATGAGCATGCGGTTCAAGCCCGCCCGCGACACCGAGTAAATGCACTGCCCGTCGCCGAGCACCCCCGGCTGGCCGGCTTGGCCGTAGCGCTGGAAGGTGGTGCTGCCGTCCACCGCGTGCATGAGCCGGCCTTGGATGGGCATGGCGATTTTCCGCACCTCGTCCAGCACCCCCGCCTTCTCCAAGGCCCGCCAACCGCGGTCGCTGAGTGCAAGGTTGATGCTGCGCCCGCCGAGTGCCGTGCCTTTCCGGGGGTCGTCACGCCGCTCGTAAATGTCCACTTGGTGACCCCGCCGAGCGGCCATCAGGGCCCACAGGCTCCCGACCAAACCGCCGCCCACTACCGCAAAATGTTCCTTGACGTGTTTCATGTGCACCAAAGATAACCCGCACCCCGCCATGCCGCCTCCCGTGCTCCAGCAGGTGGTGGAGGCGTGGCCTTCAGCGATGAACCAGCCGTTGCAGCCGGAGCCTTAAATGCCGGCCTTAGCGAACGCCTGCTCGAGGTCGGCGATGAGGTCGTCGGCGTCTTCTACGCCTACGCTGAGGCGGATGAAGCCATCGTTGATGCCAAGCTCGGCCCGGATTTCGGCCGGAACGCTTCCGTGCGTCATCGCTGCCGGGTGCTCGATGAGCGACTCCACCCCGCCGAGGGACTCGGCAAGGGCGAACAATTCGGTGGAAGCCACGAGCGCCTTCGCTTGCTCGAGGGAGTTGGAGGCGATTTCGAAGGCGATCATGCCACCGAAGTCGTCCATTTGGCGGGCGGCGATGTCGTGTCCGGGATGCTCTGGGAAGCCGGGCCAGTAGACTTTGCTCACTCCGGCGTGCTCCTTGAGCCACGTGGCGATGCGCCGGCCGTTGGCGCAGTGGCGCTCGATGCGAAGGTGCAGGGTTTTCAGCCCGCGCAGGACGAGGAAGGAATCGAACGGCTGGGCGATGGCGCCGCAGTTGTTCTGGATGGTGCGGAGTTCGGCGTCGATGGCGGGGTCCTTCGTGACGAGGGCGCCCATGACCACATCGCTGTGGCCGCCGAGGTACTTGGTGACGGAATGCATGACGATGTCCGCGCCGTGCTCAAGCGGGCGCTGGAGCATGGGGGAGGCGAACGTGTTGTCCACCGCGAGCCGGATGCCGCGGGGTTGGGTGATGGCGGCGACGGCGGCAATGTCCGTGATTTGCATCATCGGGTTCGTCGGGGTTTCGAGCCAAACCAATTTCGTCTTGTCCGTCACGGCCGCCTCCACGTTCGATGCGTCTTGGGTGTCGACGAAAACGAAATCGATGCCGAGGGGCGCCGTGTTCGTGCGGAACAGCCGTGCGGTGCCGCCGTAGAGGTCCTGTCCGCAAATGACCTGGTCGCCGGGCCGCAACGTCTTCATGACGGTGTCGATGGCGGCGAGGCCGGAGGCGAATGCAAGGCCGGCAGTTCCGCCTTCGATTTCAGCGAGGGCCGCTTCGAGGGCCGCCCGGGTGGGGTTGTGGCTGCGCGAGTATTCCCAGCCCTTGTGGACGCCGACGGCCTCCTGCACGTAGGTCGAGGTTTGGAAGATGGGGGTCATGATGGCCCCGGTGGACGGGTCGGGTTGCACTCCGGCATGGACGGCCGTGGTGCCTTTGCCTGCTGATTTTGGCTTCATGCAATGGGTTTTGGACTTCAAAGGTAGGCGGAAGGGAAGGCCTGTCCAACGGCAGCGCGAGATTGCCTAAATTGTGCAAAATTCAGATTGAAATGAAAGCATTCTCCCTCTTCGCAGCTGGCGCGCTCGCCGCGGGCAGCCTGACCGCCCAGACCAGCTTGACCTCCGCCGTCGATTTCACGGTGACGGACATCCACGGCATTGAGCACCACCTGTTCGAATACCTCGACGCCGGCAAGCACGTTTGCCTCGATTTCCTGTTCACCACCTGCGGGCCGTGCCAGGCGAACCAACCTTATTTCACGGAGGCCTACCACCTCTACGGCTGCAACGAAGGCGACGTCATTTTCCTGTCGCTCGAAACCACCGTGGGCGATGCAGAAACGGAAGCATACGAGCAGAATTACGCTGGCGACAACCCGCCACCCATCGCCTCGTGCACCGACGGCGGCGCGTGCGATGCCGCTAGCCCTTACGGCATCGGCGCCTTCCCTACGTTCATCCTGATCGCCCCGGACCGCACCATCCTCGAGCAGGACATTTGGCCGCTCGGTGCCGGAGCCCAAACTTTCGTGGACTACTTCACGCCTTACGGCCTCGAGCAAATGGCGTGCGTGGTGGACGTGACCGAGGCCACCGCGGCCCGGGCGCTGACCGCTTTCCCGAACCCCGCAACCGATGAGGTGCAGGTGAACCTGCCGGCCTTCGAGGGCGCGGTGCAGTTGCAAGTCACCGACCTCGCCGGCCGCGTGGTGGAGCGGTTCACGACCACTTCGGATGTGGCGCGTTTGCAGGTGGCGGATTGGCCGCAGGGCGCGTACACCGTGCAGGTGCTGATGGGCGATCGCATGGAGCGCATTTCCCTCGTGGTGACGCATTGATGCCTCATGCAGGAAAGCCGGGCCTTCGCGGGTCCGGCTTTTTTGTGCGCCGTATTTTTGGGGCCAAATGCCCATCAAGCATCTCCCCCCGTGGAATCCCGACGGCGCCAAGGAACTCATCGCCGAGTTCCTGCCCGAAGGCGCGCACCGAGCGCGCGCCTTCCATGCCGCCGAGCGCCTCGCTTCGGTGGTCCACACCCTGAATGCCATCCAACCGGAAGACCACCTGGATTTGTTGGACGAAGCGGGGTTGACGGCGGCGTGGCGCATCACCCTCGAGGACACGACAGCCGGCTCAAAGCGGGTGGTGGACGGGGAGCGCGCTCGTGAGGTGGTTTGGTTCCTCGATGAAATGTGGCAAGACGCCCCCCTCGCCATGTCGCCCGTCCGCTACCAACGGCTCGGATTCCGCATCATCGAGGAGTACCTCTACGCACCCCTGCATGCAGTGCTTGCCGGCCGGGATGCCGAGGTGGACGAATTCGTGGGCGACCTCCTCACGCTCATCTTGGGGGAGCACCGCAACCATTACGTTTTTATGTGGTGGCAGGCGAACCACGGCCGCTTCAAGCGAGCTGCCCGGCGATGAAACCGGTGGTCCAAGCCGCTTGGAAGTTGAAGCCACCGGTGACCCCGTCGATGTCGAGCACCTCGCCAGCGAAGTAGAGCCCCGGCGCCACGCGGCTTTGCATGGTGGTGAAATCCACGTCGCTCCGGAGGACGCCGCCGCAGGTGACGAACTCTTCTTTGAAGGTGGTCTTGCCGCGCACGGGGTAGGTGTCGTTGAGCAGGGTGTCCACGAGTTTGTTCCGCTGCTTTCGGCCCAAATCCGCCCACGTCCGCTCCCCCTCAACCCCCGCCCGCTCGAGCAGGTACGCCCACAACTTGCGCGGCACCTCAAACGGCCACGCATTGCCCACCTGCTTCCGCGCATGCGCCGCAGCCGCCCCCTGCAACGCCGCCTGCACGGCCTCCTCGTTGCGCTCCCCGACCCAGTTCACCTGGACCGTGAAGGCGTACCCCCGGTCCGCCAACTCCCGCGCGCCCCAAGCGGACAACTTCAACACGGCCGGTCCGCTCAGCCCCCAGTGCGTCACGAGCACCGGCCCTTGCTCTTGGAGTTTGGTCCCCTGAATCCGCACGGTGGCCGACGGCGCCACCACGCCCATCAGCCGCCGGATCCCCTCGCCCGGCAGGTTGAACGTAAACAACGACGGCACCGGATCCGCGAGCCCATGCCCCAGCCGCTCGAGCCACGCCAACCCCTCCCGCTTCGGGCTCCCGCCCGTGGCCACCACCACCCGATCGAACGGCGCCCCGTCCACGCTCCACCCGCCCTCCACCGGCTCGAGCGCGGCCACCGGGCGCTGCAGCACCACCCGCACCCCCGCTTCCCGGGCCGCAGCCGTGAGGCAGTCGATGATGGTTTGGGACGAGTCGGTCACGGGGAACATGCGCCCGTCGGCCTCCGCCTTCAATTCCACGCCGCGCCCGGCAAACCACGCCACGGTGTCTTTCACGGCGAACCGCCCGAAGGCCTTCCGCAGCTGCTTCTCGCCCCGGGGGTAATGCTTCGAAAGCGCGCTCGGCGACGAACACGCGTGGGTGACGTTGCAGCGGCCCCCGCCCGAGACCTTGACCTTCGCGAGGACCTTGTTCGAACGCTCGAACAGGGTGACGCGGTGGCCACCAGAGGCGGCGGTGATGGCGGCGAAGTAGCCGGCTGCACCGCCGCCGATGACCGCGACGTGTAAGGGGGCATGCATGCGGGCGAAGGTACGCCGCAGGCCTCAGAGGTAGTCGTTCGCCAAGTTGGCCAAGGCGGATCGCTCGCCCGTTTTCAAGGTGACGTGAGCGTGCAGGGATTTGCCGCGCAGCCGGTCAATGGCGTAGGCGAGCCCGTTTGAACGTTCGTCGAGGTAGGGGGTGTCGATCTGCCGCAAGTCGCCTGTCAGCACGACTTTCGTGTTCTCGCCGGCGCGAGTGATGATGGTCTTTACCTCGTGCGGGGTCAGGTTTTGGGCCTCGTCCACGATGAGCACCGAATGCGTGATGGATCGCCCGCGGATGTAAGCGAGCGGCGAGATGATGATGCGCCCTTGCGCCTGCATTTCGTCGAGGGCCTTGCGTTTGCGCTCGTTTTCACCGAATTGCCCCTTGATGAAATTCAGGTTGTCGAGCAGCGGCTGCATATACGGCCCGACTTTGTCTTCCGCATCGCCAGGGAGGTAGCCCAAATCCCGATTCGACAGCGCCACCACCGGCCGCGCCAGCAAAATCCGCTCGTACCGGTTCTTCTGCTCCAAGGCGCACGCGAGCGCCAACAAGGTCTTCCCCGTTCCCGCCGCCCCGCAAAGGGTCACGAGCGGCACTTCGGGGTTGAGCAAGGCGTGCATGGCAAAGGCCTGCTCAGCATTCCGCGCTTTGATCCCGTACGCGTACACCTTGTCGACCCGCTCGATGGCCTTCCGTTCCTCCGAGAAGTACCCGAGTGCGCTCGAAGTGCAGTTTTTCAGGACATAGAAGTGGTTATTCTCGCGCGCTTCACCAAGGATGGTGATCCGCCGCGTATTTCCGGTCTTGTAGAGCTTCTGGATTACGTCCCCATCGATGCCCTCAATCCGTGTGGTGCCGGTGTAAATGGCCTCGAGGTCCTTCACCTTGCCCGTCTCATAATCTTCCGCAGGCAGGCCGATGGCTTTCGCCTTCAGGCGCAGGTTGATGTCCTTGGTCACGAGGACGACGCGCGCTTTGGGCTCCTCTTTTTGCAAGGCCAAAGCAGCATCCAGGATGCGGTGGTCGTTCGTCCGCGCCCCAAACTGCTGCGCCGCCAGCCCTTCCGCCTCGTTCAAAATGATCCGCAAATGCCCGCCGCGCTCCCCGTCGAGGGGGACCCACCTTTGCAAATCGTGGTCCTTGCTCAGCCGGTCGATGACCCGGATGGTCTCGCGGGCTTCAAAGTGCTTGGTTTCCTGCCCAACCTTGAACGTGTCCAGTTCTTCGAGGACGGTCAGGGGCACGGCCACCCGATGCTCGTCGAACTGTTCGATGGCCGTGTGGTCATGGAGCAAGACGCAGGTGTCGAGGACGTATATCCGGTTCGAAAGCTTGGGGGTTTTCCGCTTCTGGCCGCGGGGAGCGGCCTTGCGGGAAGGGGCTTGGGTGAGGGGCATGTAAAACGTTTGGATGTCCCTAATCTCGTGTAAAACCCGAGAGGTCTTACCGGAAAGCAGGGGGAATAATTTTACTCAACCCCTTGTTGATGAAGGGAGTGGGGGAGGGGGTGGAGGGGGTTGGGCGCTTGGTAAATTGCGCATCCGGATTTGGCCTACGCCCTGCGCCGGGTCCGCTCCAACCAACTCGGCAGCACCAGCGCGCCGGCAAAGAGGTACGGGAAATAGGTGAAGAGGCGCCACAGCACCGCCACCACCGCGAGGTACGCCAGGCCGGTGACATCCCCGAGGAATTCCGGCAGCGCGACCTCCGCGAACCCAGCCGAACCCGGCGTCGGACTGATCATCAGGATGATCCACATGACCAGCTGCCTCCCCATCACCGCGGCATGCGGCACCGCTTCGAAAAACACGAGCAGCAAGCAATTCAACGTCAGGAACCGGGCGCTCCACGACGCGACCGTCGCGCCCATGGCCTTTGCCCAAAGCCGCCAACCGCTGCCCTTCATGGCGTCGGAAGCCACCACCAGGTCCTCCGACCACGCGCTGATCCGTGCCCGCCACCGGCGGAGCGGCCGCCACTGAAACCACCGGTCGAGCAAGGATTTTACCCGCCGCGGTGCGACGAGGACGCCGAACAGGATGAGCGTGGTCAGGACGACGATGAACCCGTAGCCTGCTGCGAACAAGGGCACCACCGGCCAATCGCCGCTGCCTTTGGGGAAAAACGCGCCGCCCGTGGCAGCGATGGCGAGGGCGGTCACCGGCACGGCGAGGATGTAGAACAGTTCGTCCATGAGGGCGGTCACGAACACCGTGGCCACGCTCCGGCCCACCGGCAGCCCTTCCCGCTTCAAGATCAGGATGGCCACGGCCGACCCGCCCACTACGCTCGGCGTCAAGGCCGAGGCGAACTCCCACAACAGGATGGAGCTGAACGCCGACCGCCAATTCAGTTGCCCGAGGCCGAGGACGCGGAGGCGCAGCATGTAAGCGAAGTCGCGGATGAGGACGCAGAGGAGGGCGCCGCCGAGGGCCCAGGTGGCTTGGACGCTCCAGGTGAATTGCTGCAGGAGCTCGCGGGTGGTGGTTTGGGCGCCGGTGGCGGGGTCGCGTACCACGTCGTCGAGGCTGGCATCGAGGAGCCACCACGCGGCGGCCAACCCGAGGGCAAGGGGCAGCAGCACCTTGCCGGGTGAGAGGGCGCTCCGTATGCGTTGGGCATCGCTCACGAGCCCGAAGTTACGGCGGTTTAGGCGTAGACTTCGGTGCCTTCGGAGCAGTTGCGGCACATGTCGATTTGGGAACGGTTGGCGAGGAGTTGGCGGCGGAAGGCCGCGTAGGCTGGGCCGTGCCAAATCTCCCGCGCCGACCGGTCGCCGACGTTGCCCATGGCGTGCTGGGCGTCCTTGTCGAAGCAGCAGGGGACGAGGGTCCCGTCCCAGGTCATCACGCAGCCCTGCCACATGCGCCAGCAGGAGTTGTCGAGCGGGTTGCGGAGGGCCCAGGTGCCGTCGGGGCGGCGGTCGTAGCGGCGGTAGGTGGGGTTTTTTGTGAGGAGGGGGTGGCCGTCGTGGGGCTGGTCGATTTGGGCGGTTTTGAGGTCGAGCTCGTCGACGCCGTATTCGCGGGCGAGCCGGCGGATGTCGGGGACTTGGTGTTCGTTGGGGCCGACGACGAGGAACTGCCAAACGACGTGCGGGGTGGCAGAGCCGGTGGCGCGCCGGGCTTCGAGGACGGCCCGGGTGCCGTCGAGGACGCGCTGGAGGGTGCCGCCGACCCGGTAGGCGGCGTAGGCTTCCTGGGTGGTGCCGTCGATGGACACGATGAGGCGGTCGAGTCCGGAGGCGACGATGCGCGCGGCGCGCTCGGGCGTGAGGTAGTGGGCGTTCGTGGAGGTGGACGTGTACAGGCGCCGCGTTTTGCAGGTGCGCACGAGGTCCTCGAATTGCTTGTGCAGCGTGGGCTCGCCTTGGAAGTAGAGGTTGATGTAGACCAAACCGTCGCGGAGTTCATCGAGGACCGGGCCGAGCAATTCCGGGTCGAGCATGCCGGTGGGGCGCGTGAAGGACCGCAGGCCCGACGGGCACTCGGGGCACCGGAGGTTGCAGCTCGTGGTGGGTTCGATGCTCAGGCTCATGGGCAGGGCGCGCATGTCCGGGGTGCGCCGGCGGAAGCTGCGGTGCAAGGTCAGGGCGTTGCGGAGGCGCCGGAAATTGAGGGGGCGGAGCCGGCGGAAGCGGTCGCGGAGGATTTGGCCTGAAAAGCGCATGCCCTCAAAATTAAGACGCGGCGGCTGCTTACCTTCGTGCGCATGATCGCGATCGGCAACACCCTCCTCTCGGAAGACCTTTTCGACCAACTTTTCGCCTGTGATCTCGGGGCCTGCAAGGGCGCCTGCTGCGTGGAAGGCGAGAGCGGCGCGCCGCTGGAAGAGCGGGAATTGGCCATCCTCGAGGAGGTGTTCGATGCGGTGAAGCCGCGGCTGCGCCCGGAGGCCCTGAAGGTCATCGAGGAGGTGGGGCTGTTCGAGGTGGACGGCGACGGGGATTTCGTGACGCCCATCATCAACGGCCGCGAATGCGTGTACGCCACGTTCGACGCCGATGGCACGGCGAAATGCGCCTTTGAGCAGGCGTGGCGCGAGGGCGAAATCGACTGGGCCAAACCCATCAGCTGCCACCTGTACCCCATCCGCCTGAAGGAACTGCACGACTTCACCGCCCTGAACTACCACCGGTGGCCGATCTGCGAGGGCGCGCGGACGTGTGGGGCGAAGGCGGGCATCAGCGTGCTGGAGTTTTGCAAGACGGCGCTGGTGCGGCGGTTTGGGGAGGCGTGGTACGACGAGGCGCTCGAGGTCTACCGGGCATGGAAGGCACAGCGCTCATGAGGGGGGTGATGGCGCTGGTCATGCTGGTCTTTGCGGCCGGCGGGCAGGCGCAAATGGGGTCCCTGTACGGGCCACAGTGGTGGGACGGCCCCTGGCGCGCCCCCCTGCCGGTGGAGGGGGTGAACTCGACGGCGCATGAAATGTTGTTGGGCGTGAACGATGGGGGCATCATCGTGGGGAGGATGCACGTGCAGTTCGATGGACAATGGTGGGAGCAGCCGGCCGAGTGGGCGCCGTTCATGACGAGCCGACTCAGGGATCCGGCGGCGTTCGATGCGTTGCAGCCCATGGAGGGGTGGGGGTTGCAGGCGCCGCGGTGGCCGGGCTTGGGGGAGGTGACGCATTTGTCGTACGACCCGACGGGCACGTGGGCGGTGTTGTCGGCTTACCGCGACGAGGGGCGGGAGGACACGGACCTGTTCATCGTGTCGCGGGGCCGAGCGGGGTGGTCGGCGGTGCGGGCGCTGGAGGCGCTGAATTCCCCGCACAACGAGGTGTTCCCGAACTGGGTTGGGGGGCGGCTCGTGTTCGGGAGCGACCGGCCGGGCGGGACGGGCGGATTTGATTTGTACGTGGCGGATCGGTGGAGTTCGTTCCGGGTCGTGGAGCGACTGGGGGCGCCGTTGAATGGGGCGGGGGATGATGTGGCGGCGATGGGGACGATGGGCGGATGGTACGTGTGCACGGCGCGGCCGGGGGGGCAAGGCGGGCTCGATGTGTGGTGGGTGGGGCGCGAGGAGGAGCGGGCGGCTGAGCCCACGGCCGCGGGGTTGGAGGTGCGGTTGGTGCGGGCGTCGGGGGCGCCTTGGGCAGGGGCGGTGCTGGAGTTGCGCGGGGTGGAAGGGGCGATTTGGCTGCGGGAGGCGGTGGATGCGGCGGGGGCGTTGGGGTTGGAGGCGGTGCCGCTGCGGGATCAGTTCAGCGCGACGGTGATGGCGGAGGAAGGGGGGCGTGGGTTCTTGGAATTGCACCGGGTAGGGGGAGAGCGGTTGCTGCGGCTGCCGGTGGAGGCGGGCGTGCCCTTTGCGCTGAATTTGCTGGCGCTCGAGCTGTTGGGGGAGGCGGGCTGGTCGTGGGAGGAGGATGCGAGCGTGTTTCCTGAGCCGTTTGAAGCGGTCCAAATCCTGTTCGCCACCAACTCGGCTGTCCTCGACGCCACCGCCCAGTCCGAACTCGCCCGCTGGTGGCACCGTTGGGGCGGCACGGCCGAGCCGGGCGCGCGCTTGCTCATCACCGGGCACGCGGACCCAGCGGGTTCACCGGGCCGGAATGCGGCCATCAGCCAGGACCGTGCCGAGGCCGTGGCGGCGTGGTTCCGCAGCCAAGGCGTCCCGGATTCGGTGCTCGTCGCGGAGGGCCGGTCCGACCGGAATCCCTTGCCCGAAGCGGAATGGGGCGCGGTGGAACGCCTTCAGCTCCCGTACCGGGGGGGCGTGCCGTGCGAGCGCCGGGTGGAAGTGCGGTGGATGGGGTGGTGAGATTTGGCCTGCCCCTGCGCGCAACGCCGTGAGATGCCGTAATTTTGCCGCATGTTAGTGAACATGATGCGGGCCAAGTTGCACCGCTTGACCATCACCGAGGCCAACCTCAATTACATCGGGAGCATCACCCTCGACCCGATCCTCATTGAAGCGGCGGGCCTCTTTGACGGGGAACGCGTGCAAATTGTGAACGTCAACAACGGCGAGCGGCTCGAGACGTACATCATCACCGGCGAGCGCGGCTCAGGCGAGGTGTGCCTCAACGGGCCTGCGGCGCGCCGGGTGCAAGTGGGCGATGTCATCATCGTCATTGCTTACGGCATGATGGAGCTGGAAGAAGCCCGTTCGTTCAAGCCCACCATCCTGTTTCCCGAAGAGGGAACGAACCGCCTGCCCGCATGAACCTCAAGAAAGCGCTGACTTACGTGGTGTTCCTCGGCATCGGGGCACTGCTCTTCTACCTCGCTGCGGCGGCGGTGGAAGATTGGGATGCGCTGAAGCGGGACATGCAGTCCGCCTCGTGGCCGGGCATCGCCGCTTCCTTTGTTATGGGGTACTTGGCGATTGTGAGCCGGGGCATGCGGTGGCTGTTGCTGCTCGACCCGCTCGGCCACAAGCCGAAGGCCGCCCACAGTGTGCACGCAGTGGCCTTCGCTTACTTCGCGAACACCTTTGTGCCGCGTTCGGGCGAACTCGCCCGGTGCGCCGCCTTGAACCAAACCGACGACATCCCTGTCGACCAGCTTTTCGGCACCGTCATCAGTGAGCGCGTCATCGATTTCGTCTTCCTCTTCACGTTGACGGCCCTTGCCGTCTTTGGCAACCTCGACGCCTTTGCGGTGCTGCTCGAGTCCATGGAGTTGCCAGCGGGCCAGAGCTTTGCGGTCCTCGCGGGTGCGGGGCTTGCGGGTTTGGGGCTGTTTTTTGCCTTCCGGAAGCGCCTCATGCAGTGGGGGCCGGTGGTGAAGGTGGTGGAGTTCGTACGCGGGGTGTGGGCCGGCTTGATCAGCATCCGGCACATGAAGCGGAAGGGGCTGTTCATTGCCCACACGGCGTTCATTTGGACCATGTATTTCTTCATGGCGTATGTGATTTTCCAAAGCATCGACCGGTTGGCGGGCATCAGCGTGCTGGAATCGGTGTTCGTCATGGTGGCCGGTGGGTTTGGCATGGTCATGCCGGCGCCGGGTGGCATCGGGGCGTACCACTGGGCGGTGAAGTTGGCGTTCGTGGCGCTGGGATATGACGGAGATTTGGGCTTTGCGGTGGCGAACGTGGTTTGGTTCACCCAAACCGCCATGATCATCGCCACAGGCGGCATCGCCTACCTCGCCTTGCTCTGGTTCCGGTTGCGCAAAGACCGCTCATGAGCGCCGTGGACCAAATCGCAGCCTGGCGTGCAGCGGGCAACCGCATCGTCTTCACCAATGGCGTCTTCGACCTGCTCCACCGGGGCCACGTGACCTACCTCGCTGCGGCCCGCTCCCTGGGCGACCGCCTGGTGGTGGGGGTCAACGATGACGCGAGCGTCCGCCGGCTCGGCAAGGGGCCGGAGCGCCCCATCAACCGCGCGGAGGACAGGTGCGCCGTCCTCGAAGCGCTGCGCGCGGTGGACGCGACCGTGGTGTTCACCGAGGACACCCCGCTGCGCCTCATCGAATCCATCGCCCCCGACGTGCTGGTCAAGGGCGGCGATTACGACCCCGACGTCACCGACGCCCGCGATCCGCGCTACCTCGTCGGCCGCGAGTCCGTTCTCGCCCGGGGCGGCGAAGTCGTGGCCATTCCGCTCGTAGCAGGCCACTCCACAACGGCCATGCTCCGGCGCTCCCGCAAATAAAAAAGCCGACCCCTCGGGGCCGGCTTCTTTTCGTTTACCAAACGCTCAAATCGTTTCCTCCTCGAGGAACTTCGTGGTGAAGTCCCCGCTTTGGAACCGCTCGTGACGCATGAGCTTTTGGTGGAACGGGATGGTCGTCTTCACGCCTTCGATGACGTACTCGTCCAACGCCCGCTGCATTTTCAAGATGGCCTCCTCCCGCGTCTGCGCGACCACGATGAGCTTGGAAATCATGCTGTCGTAGAACGGGGGAATCTGGTAACCCGCATAGACGTGCGTGTCGATCCGCACGCCGTGCCCACCGGGGCCGTGGTACACGTTGATGGTACCCGGGCAAGGCGCGAAATTGCGATCGGGGTCCTCGGCGTTGATCCGGCATTGGATGGAATGCATCTTCGGGTAGTAGTTCTTCCCGCTGATGGGGTGGCCTGCGGCGAGTTTGATCTGCTCTTTGACCAAATCATAATTCACCACTTCCTCCGTAATCGTGTGCTCCACCTGGATCCGCGTGTTCATCTCCATGAAGTAGAAATCGCGGTTCGCATCCACGAGGAATTCGACGGTGCCCACGCCTTCGTACTTCACGGCTTCGGCGGCCTTGATGGCGGCTTTGCCCATCTTTTCACGCAACTCATCCGTCATGTATGGGGACGGCGTTTCCTCGACGAGCTTTTGGTGCCGGCGTTGGATGGAGCAATCCCGCTCGGACAAATGGCAGGCCTTGCCGCGCTGGTCAGAAGCGATTTGGATCTCGATGTGGCGGGGTTCCACCACAAACTTCTCCATGTACATGCCGTCGTTGCCGAAGGCGGCTGCCGCTTCCCGGCGCGTGGTTTCCCATGCCACTTCGATGTCGGCGTCGTCGTGGCACACCTTCATGCCCTTCCCGCCTCCACCGGCGGTGGCCTTCATCATCACGGGGTAGCCGATTTCTGCAGCCACCGACTTGGCTTCCTCGAGCGATGCGAGGATGCCTTCGCTGCCGGGAATGGTGGGAACGCCCGCGGCTTTCATGGTCGCTTTGGCCGAAGCCTTGTCGCCCATGGCTTCGATCATCTCGGGGCTGGCGCCGATGAACTTGATGTTGTTCTCGGCGCAAATCCGCGAAAAGTTCGCGTTTTCGCTCAAGAACCCGTAGCCCGGGTGGATGGCGTCCGCGTTGGTGATTTCCGCGGCTGCAATGATGTTCGGGATTTTCAAGTAGGAGTCAGTGCTCCGCGCAGGTCCGATGCAGACCGCTTCATCGGCGAACCGAACATGCAAGCTGTCCGCGTCCGCCGTGGAGTACACCGCGACCGTCTTGATCCCCATCTCCTTACAGGTGCGGATGACGCGCAAGGCAATCTCTCCGCGGTTTGCGATCAGGATTTTGTTGAACATGGTCAAAGGGTTCAGCTCGGATCGACGAGGAAGAGCGGCTGGTCGTACTCGACGGGGGTGTTGTCGTCGACCAATACCTTGACGATTTTACCCGTCACTTCGCTTTCGATCTCGTTGAAGAGCTTCATGGCTTCGATGACGCACAGGACCGAGCCGGGCTTCACGTCTGCACCGACTTCGACGAAGGACGGCTTGTCCGGCGCGGGCTGGCGGTAGAAGGTGCCAATCATCGGGGACTTCACCGTGACGTAGTTCGCTTCCTTGGCGTCGGCCGCGGGGGCTGCTGGAGCCGCGGGGGCTTCTGGTGCAGCAGGCGCTGCCGGAACCGCTGCGGGCTGTGCCGGCGGCATCATGGCCACCGGTGGCATTTGCATCGGGATTTGGGCCACCACCTGTTCCGGTTGCTTCTGCGCAGCGGTGCCGCGGCGCTTGGGCAATTCACTCTTGATGGTGATCTTGAAGTCTTTCTTTTCGATTTCAACCTCGGTCACGCCAGCCTTGGCGATGAACTTGATGAGGTCTTGGATTTCGCTGATGTTCATGATTCTCGGCGATTTGGTGTGAAGGCAAAACTACGGCATGGCCGTCCGTTTGCCCAATGTTTCAACAGTCTTCGAAACGCCTCAAGCGGGGCTGTTGTAGGCCCACTTCAGGTAGATGGCTCCCCACGTGAATCCTCCGCCAAACGCGGCCAACACGAGGTTGTCCCCAGCTTTCAGTTGGTTTTCCCAATCCCGCAAGCACAGCGGAATGGTCGCGGCGGTGGTGTTGCCGTAATCTTCGATGTTGATCATGACCTTCTCGTGGGGCAGCCCCATGCGGCGCTGCGTGGCATCAATGATGCGCAAGTTGGCCTGGTGTGGCACGAGCCAAGCGACATCCTCTGCGGCGAGGTTGTTCCGCTCCATGATTTCGTAGCTCACGTCGGCCATGCCTTTGACGGCCGCCTTGAAGACGGGTTGGCCGTCCTGGAAGACGAAATGCTCGCGGGCATCCACGGTTTCGTGGGTGGGCGGGTGGAGGGATCCGCCCGCTTTTTGGCGCAAATACTGCACGCCTCCGCCGTCGGACTTGAGCAGCGCATCTTGCACTCCATACGTTTCATGTGGCTCGAGCAACACGGCAGCAGCGCCGTCCCCGAACAAGACGCACGTGGTGCGGTCGGTGTAGTCGACGATGGAACTCATCTTGTCCGCGCCCACGACGACGACCTTCTCGTGTCGCCCGGTTTCCACGAACTGAGATCCGGTTTGCAAGGCGTACAAAAAGCCCGAGCATGCCGCGTTCAAATCCCAGCCCCACGCGTTGGTGGCGCCGATTTTATCCGTGATCAAGTTGGCCGTCGCCGGGAACGGCATGTCGGCCGTCACCGTTGCGCAGATCAACAAGTCGATTTCCTTCGGGTCAATGCCGCGCTTTTCGCACAACAATTTCACGGCTTCGGCACCCATGTCCGAGGTGGCCTTCGTCGGGTCCTTGAGGATGTGACGTTGCTTGATGCCGGTCCGCGAGCGGATCCATTCATCATTGGTGTCAACCATCTTTTCGAGGTCTGCATTCGTCAGCAAATCCTCGGGCACGTAGCCCGCAACGGCGGTGATGGCGGCTTTCATCGGCAGGTATTGTGACCCTTTTGGGGCGATTTTAGCCGGCTAAGATACACAGGCTGTAGAAACCACGGGTACAAAAAAAGGAAGGCCGGAGCCTTCCTTCGAAATGCGAATGGGGGTGAAGCTTATGCTTCCGCCTTTTCCATCACCACTTTGCCCTTGTAGTAGAGCTTTCCTTCGTGCCAGTGGGCGCGGTGGAAGAGGTGAGGTTGTCCCGTGGTCGGGCACGTAGCCACGTTCGCAGGGGTCAGGGCGTCGTGCGTGCGGCGCTTGCGTGTGCGCGTCTTACTTTGGCGGCGTTTAGGATGTGCCATGACAGGGTGTTATTTCAGGTCTTTTAATGCGTTCCAACGAGGGTCCGTCGGTTCTTCATCATCGTTTCCATCGTCCGGGCCTTCCAAGCGGTCGAGCATGTCGGGGTCGCAATCCGCTTCATCCGAGTGGATGCGGCGGGTGGGCAAGGCCAAATGGGCAAATTCAAAAATCGGCTGGCTCAAGTCGAGTTCGTGAACTTCGGAACCGAGGATCCAGACGTCACCGTCCAAATCCGTCTCCTCGCCCAACTTCGCAATCACGCGATCGCGGAAGTCAATTTCCAGGTCGAATGCGCCGAGGCACCGGTCGCACGCCACTTGAATGGGGCCGCTGAGGTGCAGTTGGCAATCGAGCTGGGTGCCGAGTTTTTCCAGGTTCACTTCCACCGTCAGGGTCGCCTGTTCGATTTCTGTGTGGGGAAACAATGCAAAGAACGTCCGGTCCACCTCCATTTGAAAGTCGTGGCGCCCTGGCTTCAATCCCTCAAAGGCAATGCGATAAGGAGCCAAATGATCCACTTCGTCCAAATTTCGGGAGGGCAAAGGTACGTCCAACAAATCAAAAAGCCAACACCCACCTGTTGGTTTCTGCTCATTCCCCCCGACGGCGCCGAGAATAGTCGTCGTCGCGGCGGTCTCGATTATTGATTTCGAGTGGGTTAGCAGTCAGTTCGCGGTGTTCAATCCGGTTGCGCCGGATGTCGCGCGCCGCGAACAGTGCCGCCCGCATGGAATCGGCCGTCGCCTCGCCTTTTCCGGCCAAATCGAATCCCGTCCCGTGATCGGGGCTCGTGCGCACTACCGGAAGCCCCGCCGTGAAGTTGACGCCCGCGCCAAAGCTGAGCGCCTTGAACGGAGCGAGCCCTTGGTCGTGGTACATGGCCAGCACCCCGTCGAACTCCTTGAACGCCCCCGAACCGAAGAACCCGTCGGCGGCATAGGGCCCGAAGACCAGTTTGTTCTCCGCCGCCAATTCCCGCACCACGGGTTGGATGATGCGCTTCTCCTCGTCGCCCATCAGGCCGTTATCGCTCGCGTGCGGGTTGAGGCCGAGGACCGCGATGCGGGGGCTTGCGAGGCCAAAATCGCGGACCAAGGAGTCGTGGAGGAGGTTGATTTTGGTCCGAATCAGCGACGTGGACAAGGCGTTGGAGACATCCTTCAAAGCGATGTGTCCCGTGGCCACGCCCACGCGCAGGGTTCCGGCGATGAGCAGCATCAGTACGTCGTCGACGTTCGCGAAGTTCGCGAGGTATTCGGTGTGGCCGGGGAATTGGAATGCGCTCAGCTTCATGGCGTCCTTGTGGATGGGGGCCGTGACGAGCACTTCCACGCGGGTGGAGGCCAAATCCGCCACCGCCTTTTCCAACGAGCGGTATGCGAATGCGCCAGCCGCTGCGTCGATTTGGCCCCAGTTCAGCTCCCACGCTTCCTCCTGCACTGCCACGACGTTCAACTGATTTGGCCGCGCCTTTTCCGCGCTTTCCACCACCGCCCACTTCACGCGATCGGTCAGCTCCGTGAGGGCCAACACGGCCTCGACCAAATTCGGAACGGCGTAAACCACAGGGGTCACCTCGGTGAACATTCGCTCGTCTGCAAAGGCCTTCACAACGGTCTCGATCCCGATGCCGTTGGGGTCGCCGGCGGAAATCGCCACGCGTGTTGGGGAATTTTTGGAACTCATGATGCGGTTGCAAAGGTAGGAGATGCGCGGGGTGAACTAACTTGCTCCCTGAATGGGTTCACAGGTTTCGAATGTGTGGTGGCGCCGCTGGTCGGTGATGGTGGTGGGACTGCTGCTTGCGGCGGGTTCGGTTTGGGCTACCCACAACCGGGCGGGCGAAATCACGTACACCCACGTTGAGGGCCTCACCTACGAAGTGCTCATCACGACCTACACGAAATCCACAGCGCTCGCGGACCGGCCGTGGCTCTACCTCACTTGGGGCGATGAATCGGGGCCCACGCTCGATAGCTTGGAGCGGGATGCGGACAACATCCTGCTGCTCCCGGGAGAAGTGCAAGTGAATTTTTACCGCGGCACCCACACCTACGGCGGCCCGGGCAACTACGAAATTGCCGTGGAGGACCCCAACCGGAACGACGGGGTGCTGAACATCGATGGCTCGGTGGATGTGCCCTTTTCCATCCGTACCTTGCTCGTCATCAACCCCTTGGCGGGCCACAACAATTCAGTGCAGTTGCTGAATTCGGCCCAGCAGAACGCGTGCCGGGCCCAGCCGTGGATCCACAACCCGGGTGCCCACGATCCGGACGGGGATGTTTTGACCTACGCGCTCGTTCCGTGCCGCGGCTACAACGGCAACTTCATCCCGGATTACACGTACCCCGACGAGGTCAGCCCCGCGGAGGACACGTTCGAAATCGACCCGTCCACCGGGGACGTCACGTGGCTGACGCCGCAAATCGTCGGCGAGTACAACATCGCCATCCAGATCCAAGAGTGGCGCTGGGTCGACGGCGGCTTGGTGCAAGTCGGCGAGGTCATCCGCGACATGCAAATCGCCGTGGAGCAGTGCACGAACGAGCCCCCCGTGATCGCCGAAGTCAACGACACCTGCATCGTGGCCGGCACGTTTTATACCCAGTCCTTCACGGCGTCCGACCCCAACGGGGATCCGCTCAGCATGACGGCGGTGGGCGGTCCAATTTCGGAGGTGGAGCACCCGGCGGTGTTCACCTACCAAGGGGGCGGCAACGCGACGTTGAATTGGTTTCCGCAGTGCACGGAGGTGCGCGAAGAGCCGTACAACGTGGTGGTGAGGGCGGAGGACGTGTCCATTCAAGTGGACCTGGCGGATTTGGAAACGGTGGCCATCCGTGTGGTGGCGCCGGCGCCGGTGGCGGAAGCGGCCGAGGCCGTGGGGAATGCCGTGCTGGTGGCGTGGTCGCCGGTGGCGTGTGTGGACGATTTGCCCGCGTGGAAGGTGGACCAGGGGAGCTATGCGATCTACCGGCGTGTGAATGAGGAGGGCAACGAGGCGTCTGCATGCCAAACCGGAGTGCCCGCCGAGTGGGGGTACGAGCTCGTTGCCACGGTCAGCGGGTTGGGCACGACGGGGTTTGTGGACGAGGACTTGTTGTCGTTTGGGGCGACGTATTGTTATCGGGTGGTGGCGGAATGGCCCGGCAGCGGGGAGTCCATGGCGAGCGAACCGGTGTGTGCCACCATCCGCAAGGACGTGCCCGTGTTGACCACGGCTTCGGTGGAGGTGACGGACGGGACCAACGGGGAAGTGGACGTGGCGTGGTCCCCACCGACGGATGCGGACACCACGGTGTTTGCCGGGCCGTACAGCTACCGGGTGGAGGGGCGGCGGCCTGCGGATGGCCTGGAGTGGACCGAGGTGTATACCTCGGGCAGTTCGGAGTGGTTGGGCACTTCGGACACGCTGTTCACGCACGCCCCGGCAGGCACGGCCGCTGCGGCTTGGCAGTACCGGGTCTCGGCCTATTCGGGGGCAGACCTCATCGGGTT
>CBFHPD010000146.1:0-3660 GCA_965657495.1 uncultured Flavobacteriales bacterium | reverse complement strand
TGGCCGTTCCCGCCCACACCACCTCGTGGTTGGAAGCGGCCTGCTCCACGGTGTAGACGTGGCAGGCGCCCGGGCTTTGGACTTCGAAGTACATGGCCACCTCGGGGTCGTAATGCCAAGGTCCGAGCTCGGTCCAACCGCCGTTGAGGCGCGCGCCTTGCTGCGCTGTGTGCGCTTCGGCAAAACCGCGGTCGCGGCGATCGACCACCTGCTGGTCGGCGCGGCGCCACCGCTTGAAGTACTGCGTGTGGGCCGTCTTTTCGAAGGGATGCACTGCGAAGTGGGCTTCGTATGCGGCTTCCACGGCCGCCACCGGCACGGTATCGCTGTACATCAGCTGCACCCAGGTGGGGGCATCGGAGGGGATGGCGTAGGGGGTTTGGAGCACGTTTTGGCCTGTGACCAGGGCGCTGTAGGCCAAACCCGCAGCGAGCATCAACTTCGTCCACTTCATGCGGTCAAGATACGGCCCGGCCCGCGCCTGCCAACGAAAAACCGCCCCCCGAAGATAGGAGGGCGGTTCTTTATGAAGAGGGGACCTTTGCTGCGGTCCCAGGAGGCCTTACTGGCAGGACGATCCGTAGTACTGGAAGAACGTCAGCAAATCCTGAACGTCCACCGACGAGTCGCCGTTGATGTCGCCGGGGCACACATCCGGGTACTCGCAGTAACCTGAGAACGTCGCATCGGCGTTGTAGTTGACGCCCTCCTCGTCCATGCATCCGACCACTTCGCATGAACCATCGTCGTGGGTCGCGTCTGCATCGAAGTTCACGGCTTGGGTGTCCGTGCAACCCATCCATTCGCATGAACCGTCGTCCACCGTCGCGTCCGGATCGAAGTTGAAGGCGATGTCGTACGTGCAACCGCCGTACAAGCACGTGCCGTTGTCATCGAGCGCGGTCTCCATGTAGTTCCATGCGGTTGGGTCGGTACAGCCCACGGTTTGGAAGATGCAGGAGCCGTCGTCGTAGGTCGCGTCCGCGTTGTAGTTCGCAGCATCGAGGTACAAGCAACCACCGAGGATGCACGAGCCATCGTTCACGTTCGCCGTGGGATCGAAGTTTTCGGCATCGGCCAAGGTGCAACCGAGGTATTCGCAGAGCGCTTCTTGGTCTCCCGTGGTTGCCATGCTCCAGTAGTTGTCGGCATTTTCATCCATGCAACCCGTGAACACGCAAGACCCATCGTCCTCCGTTGCCCCGGCGTCGTAGTTGTCCGCCTCAATGGCCATGCAACCGAGGTAAATGCATGAGCCATCGTCCTCGTTCGCTCCCAACTCGAAGTTGTCCGCGTCCGGGTCGGTGCAACCGAAGTAGATGCACGAACCATCATCGGCGTTAGCGTCCGGGTCGAAGTTGTCCGCAAACTCGTCGGTGCAACCGAAGTACACACAGGAGTCATCATCGACGTTCGCTTCGGGATCGAAGTTGTCCGCAGCTTCATCGGTGCAGCCCCAGTATTCACACAAGGCTGTTTGGTCCCCCGTGTTCGCGAAGAGATCATAGTTGTCCGCGGCTTCGTCGTAACAACCCGTGAACAAGCACGAGCCGTCGTCCACATTGGCCTCGGGATCGAAGTTGTCTGCGTCCGCGTCCGTGCAACCGGGGTACTCACAAGACCCGTCATCAATGGTGGCCGCCCCGTCGAAGTTGATGGCGGTGTTGTCGGTGCATCCGAGGTAATCGCACGAGCCGTCGTTGAAGTTCGCCTCTGGGTCATAGTTGGCGGCGTCCGGATCGGTACATCCGTAGTAACGGCAGATTGTCGTTTGGTTCCCCGTGTTCGCAGCCGGGTTGTAATTGTCCGCTTCGGCGTCGTAACAGCCCACAATCAAACACGAACCATCGTCCACATTGGCGCCTGCATCGTAGTTGATGGCCACCTCATTCATGCAGCCAAAGTATTCGCAAAGCGCCGTTTGATCGCCGGTGTTGGCCAGGGGATCGTAGTTGTCAGCCGCTTCGTCTGAACACCCCGTGAACAGGCAGGAACCGTTGTCGATGTTGGCGGCTGGATCGAAGTTGTCTGCTGCATCATTCGTGCAGCCGTTGAACAAGCAGCTGCCGTCCTCGAGGTTGGCCGTCGGGTCGTAGTTGATGGCGTCGGCGTCCGTGCAGCCTTCGACCAAACAAGATCCGTCATCCGAGTTGGCATTTGCTTGGTAATTCAAGGCCAAATCGTTCGTACAGCCCGGTACTTGCGCGGGGAACGTGAGCTCCACGTCGGTGTAAGTGATGGCCGCTCCGACTTCGGGTTGGAAGAGGACGTTGTAGCGGACAAAGCTGACACCGTTGGCCGTGATTTGGGCCAAAAGCACCCGTCCATCCTCATCCGGCACCCCTTGATCCGATTGCAACGGCGTCACGCTGATGGAAGCTGCGGTGTTGTTCACGTGGAAGTCACCACCAGAGTTCCACGTCGGGAAGTAAGCGTACATGCCGCTTTGGTTCATGGCGTTGTATTCGCCTGGCGCCGCACCGATGGTCAACCAAGAATCGTATTCCGCGGTCGGAACCAAGGCAAACAAAGCAGGCGCAATGTTTCCTCCGTATTCTGAGCCGTATGCATCTTGATACGTGTCGCCCGTGTTCGCAATGAGCCATGGATGCGTCGCATTACCAAAGAGTTGGACCAAATCAATGTCCGCCGTGCTGAACTCAGCATAGATGCGGTAGGTCACATACCCTGATCCCGCCAAGGGCCCCTCTTCGTGGGTCGTCACCACTTCGTACGACAACCCTTCGAACATGCCTTCGCCCCATTCGCAGCTGCCGTCATCATTCGTCGCCTCAGGGTCGAAATTGTTGGCGGAGCTGCTCGCACATCCCCAAATCTCCTCGCCTTCGCAAATCCCGTCACCTTCGTAATCTCCGATGCAGTTGCCCTCGCAATCGAAGAACGGCTCCGCATACGTGCAAGTGTCCGGGTTGGGGTTGTCCCCATCAGCAACGTAATTACAAGCCAACGGATCGTTGCAATCTCCGAGGATGCACGTACCGTCATCATCTGTTGCAGCGGGGTCGTAGTTCTGAGCGCTGTCGTTGGTGCAGCCAGGAACCTCATCGGCGTCGCAGACACCGTCGTTGTCCTGGTCGTTGTCAATGACCGTGCCCGTGCCATCGGTCGCACCGCTGCACTCGTCGCAGCCCGTGGCGTAGACGCAGAGATCGTTGTTGGTGTCGGTCGTGGGCGTTGCGTCGTAGTTGCACGCAGTGGCATCCGTGCAGCCCTCGACTTCGTCGGCATCGCACACACCATCGTTGTCGGCATCGTTGTCCACCACGGTGCCCGTGCCATCCGTATGGCCGCTGCACGTAGCGCACCCCTCAGCATAGGTGCAGAGGTCATTGTTCGCGTCGGTGGTCGGAGTGGCATCGTAGTTGCAAGCCGTTGCATCGGTGCACCCTTCGATTTCATCCGCATCACACACCCCATCGTCGTCGGCATCGTTGTCCACGATTGTGCCCGTGCCGTCGGTGGCTCCGCTGCACGTGTCACACCCCGTCGCATAGATGCAGAGGTCGTTGTTCGTGTCGGTGGTCGGGGTCGCGTCGTAGTTGCAGGCCGTGGCATCCGTGCAGCCCTCGATTTCGTCGGCATCGCACACGCCGTCATCGTCGGCATCGTTGTCATTGACCGTGCCTGTGCCGTCCGTCT
>CBFHPD010000145.1:0-25741 GCA_965657495.1 uncultured Flavobacteriales bacterium | reverse complement strand
CCTGCCGGGCTAAAATCAAATCCACGCCGCGAAATACTTCTTTGCCATCGAAGGACTTTGCTACGTCTTCCGCTTCGACCACGACCTTGCCGGATCGCGCTGCGGGTGGAAAACGGAATCGGATGCTCTGGTTGTCCGCGGCGTCCACTTCAATGCGATCGAGCTTGTCCAGTTTCTTGATCAAGGACTGCGCGAAGGCCGCCTTGTTCTTCTTCGCCCGGAATTTGTTGATGAGCTGCTCGGTGTCCTCGATGTACTTCTGCTGGTTCTTGTAGGCTTGCTCTTGCCGGTCGCGTTCTTCTTCCCGCCAAACTTGATACGCTGAATACCCCGCCTTGTAGTCGTACAATTTGATGGGGGTGATTTCAACCGTGCGGTTGGTCAGGTTGTCCAAAAACGCCCGGTCATGCGAAATCAGCAATATGGCACTCGCCGATTGCTGCAGGAATCCCTCGAGCCACTGGATGCTTTCGATGTCGAGGTGGTTCGTCGGCTCGTCAAGCAGGAGGAGGTCGGGGTTTTGGAGGAGCAATTTGGCCAACTCCACGCG
This sequence comes from uncultured Flavobacteriales bacterium, assembly GCA_965657495.1. Taxonomy (GTDB): domain Bacteria; phylum Bacteroidota; class Bacteroidia; order Flavobacteriales_D; family Sanyastnellaceae; genus JALQTD01. The sequence goes on along the minus strand of CBFHPD010000145.1, from coordinate 25,191 downwards.
CATCTGCCACCCGCCTGAGAACTCCGACATCTTCCGTTCCATGTCCTCCGCACTGAAGCCCAAGCCTTGCAGAATGCGCTGCACCTGCTCTTCCATGGTGTTTCCGCCCAGCACATCGAGCCGTTCGTTCGCTTCCGTCAGCTGCTCAATCAGCCGGTGATATTCCAGCGATTCGTAGTCCGTCCGCTCCCCCAATTCCTTCGAGATCCGCTCCACCGTCGCTTCGAGCTGCTGGAGTTCCTCAAACGCGCTGCTCGCCTCCTCAAGCACGGTTTGCTCCTCGTTGTGCTCCATCTCTTGGGGCAGGTAGCCGATGCGGTAGTCCTTGGGGTAGGAGACGTTTCCTTCGGTTGGGGTTTGGTGTCCCGCAATGATTTTCAGCAGCGTTGATTTTCCGGCACCGTTGCGGCCCACCAGCCCGATGCGTTCACGTTTGCCGATGAACAAATCAAGGGACTCGAAAAGGGTGCGTTGTCCAAAGTGGACGCCAACTTGGGTGAGGTTCAACATGGGCGGCAAAGGTCGGGTGCAATCGGTCACAAAAAAAGGAGGCCGGAGCCTCCTTTTTTATGCGGTCGATCGCGGACCTTAATAGTGCCAAAGATCGTGTTCCAACTCGAACAGCTCATTCTGGATGCGTTGCCCTTCGGCGAGGGCATCCAAGCCACGGGAGTAGCTCATGATGTTCCGGTCGTACACGTTGGATTCCTTGATGATGTAGCTCGAGAAGTAACGCTTTTGGAACAAATCCTCAAACGTCCGCCGCTGCGCATCATTGTAAGTGTTGTACACTTCTGAGTTGGCAAAAACGTAGCGGCACTCCGGGTAATAGAGCCAGAACAACGTCTCAAATCCTTGGGAAACCCCATCAGCGTCAAAGCTTTCCTTCTGCGGTGCGATGCCGATGATGCGGACAAACCGCTCGCTGCGTTGCCGGTCGAAAATCCAGTCCTCCTTGATGATGTAGCGCTTGATGTCCTCCGTGCGGATGGGCGCAGGCTCCGGCTTGTCACCGATCTTTTCACCGGTAACCAAATCGAACTGAGGTACCAATTCGACCGGATTCAGGATGGAGTCGACTTGCGACTGCGTCATCGGGTAGCGGAACTCGTCGTCGGTACCATCCGGCCCTCCGCCATAGGCAACCAAAGAACCTTCTACTTCTAAGGCGTTCCGCACCACATTGAAGAGCGACGTGCGGTCTGCAATGTCCGTGATGGGGAAGTAGAAGGAGTGGTTCATCTTCTGCGTCAGGTCGATGACACGCCACACCCGCTTTGTATACATCACGTCCGCCTCACGGAGTGAAGGGTAGGGGATGACGCGCTTAGTCCGGTTGGTTTCTTTCACATAGGCACCATCTAGAACGGTGGGTACCTGCGCTTGCAACCCAGCAAATGCGGGCAGCAACACCAAACCCAAAGCGATTGTGCGGGTGTAGAGCTTCATGAGCAGATTAATTTACGGTGAGCTTCAACGGGGCCAATTGGCGTTCCGTGTTGTCGGGCATCTTGACCACGATGTCTTCGAGGTAGATGACGGTGCCCCGTGAGCACGATTCAAGCAGGGACTTCATGTCGGAGGTCAAGCGGTTGGAGTTGGATGCTTTCCGGATCAGGGACCCATCACGGCTCACCACCAACTGAAAGCTCTTCACGACAACCTGCACGTTGAAATCGAAATTCTCCATCCGCGCACTGACACCGGGAACACCGCGCAAGGTGGTGCGATCAATGGCGCGGTCTTGCGGTGACTTGCCACCGAATGTGGGCACGGGGTCAGGAATCCGCTTGACCCGAAATTTCTTCGCAGGCATGGACTTCTTCGATCCATCGGGCAATTCTGCTGTAACAGAGATGTCCGCTTCCTTTTGCTTTCCCGGTTCAACGATGTAAGTTCCGTCTGGCTGCTCCGAAATCTTGTGGTCTCCGCTAATGGAAACGCTGATTTTGTCGCTGGCTACGCCCGGAACAGAAACTTCAACGGGGTTCGGAACCCCGCGGTAGAACACGTTCATCTGCGTAGGAGAAACCACGAGCGCGGGTTCGGCCACTTGGAACATGGGCGTGAAGAACGGGTAGTCCTCCACCGTGCCGTCCGGGCCGGTCATTTTGATGACCCCTTTGAAGTTGTGCTCGCCGAGGTTCAATCCATTCGTCGGAATGCGCAGTTCACCAAATCCGCTTGCTCCCACCTTCAAGGGATCCAATCCCGTGATTTCAATCAAGGAGCTGTCGCGTCCATCAAACCGTTTGTTGTCCACGTAGATGGTGGGGCGGTTGGTTGCGTCAAATGCAGCAAGCAACACATCTGCACGAAAGCTATCCCCGCGGAGCAAATAGCTCGATTGCGGGACAACGAGCGGAGCCAACGATGTGAATTTGAATGACTTCGAATCGACGTCACCAGCTAACCATGAGACTATATCGGCTTCGGTGTTTTGTACATCGAGTACGAGTTTCGTCATCAAAGGCATGACCGCTGCGAGGGGGTTGTCATAAAAATTGGCCGCTTCCCAAAGCACTTCAACCCCATTCTCCATTTCGTTTTCGAAGGTGAACGTTTTGTCGATTTGGTTCTTCAACGGTTGCGGCAGTGTACGTGTCACGCCTTCGACGTCCTTGAACGAAATGCTTTTCAACGACTCACGGAACGCCTCCAATCGGACACGCAGTTCGTGAGCTGACCACTCCTCTTCCTTCGGCGCGGAAGGTTCTGATCCGACCAGGAATGTAGTCAGCATTTGGTATTCATCCTTCGCTTGGACGTGAACCAAATTCAACGTGGTGTCTTTACCGTTTGCGTCTTTGCCAATGTAACCTTCGAAGCCGATTGGCTCTTGCATGTCGTAATCACCTGCTGAAAAGCTCATCGCACGAGCTTTCAGTTCAGTGATGTACGCAACGAGTTCATCAGCAGACTTTTGGATCTTCAGAGCCTGCGCCAAAAAAGGTGCGGTTTTCTCCGGATTGGATGAATTCTGCATGCCAGCGATGGCATTCGCATTCTTCACATTCAGGGTCACTTGCGTCTTGCGCAAGCTGTTCTCGACCTTCACGAAGCCATTCAGGACTTCTTTCGAGATGTTCAGTGCCAGAAGGGCGGTCAGGACGAGGTACATCATCCCGATCATCTTCTGCCTGGGTGTTTCTTTTCCTCCAGCCATGGGTGTGCTGTTTGCGCGTTAGTAAAAGTTCAACCGTGCGATTAGGCGCGGTTGCCCATGGCGTTGAGCATGTTGCTGTAAACGGTGTTCAAAGAAGACAAGTTGCGCGCAAGTTCGGCGATGTTGTCTTTGTAGAGCTTGGTGTCCTCGACGGATTCGGAGAGGTTTTGGACCAATTCACCCATTCCCGCGTACAAGGCCTTGTTCTGCTCGAGCTGTGCGAGTTGCGACTGGTACATGTCGTTCAATGCGCTCAAGTTGGAGGTCATCGTTTCCATGTGCTTGCCAACGGTAGCACCTGCTTCACTGGCTCCCACCAATCCGGTGAGGCTTTCAGAAACCTGTGCGTAAGTGTCCGACAAGCCATTGACCTGAGAGGACGCCTTTTGAAGGGCGGTGCTGTAATCCTTGGTCGCAGCAGAAGCCTCTGCTACTTCGCCCATTTTCGATGCTTGCTCGCCCAAGTGGCGCATCCCTTCTCCCAATCGCTCCAACAAGGCGGAGTCGATGTTGGCTTCTTTCAGCATTTCATCCAACTGGTCGGTAGCGCCTTTCGGCTGCTTGGGGTCAGGCCCCGCATCACCGGTAGCCAATTCCGGGTAAACCAAGGTCCAATCCGGCTCCTCGTGCGGTTTTTCAAAAGCCGAGAAGGCGAAAATCACGGCTTCCGTTCCCAGTCCCGCAATCAACATGATTGATGCTCCTTCCCAGTGTTGGATCTTAAACAAGGCTCCGACAATCACGATCGCGGCTCCAAATCCGTACAACTTGGCCATGAAGTTCTTCCAGGCTTTGCTCTGCATTTTAATTCTCTTTGGTTGGTTTCAATTTCTTTCTAAGGGCCCTGACGGGCTGTCGATCAATTCCAGTCTTCGGGGTCTCCCGATTTGCCTCGTCCGAGGTAGGACATCACGGAGCGGAATCCGATGTACGATTTCGCTGTATCGCGGTACTCAAAAGAACGCGTACCCGTCTCACAATAGTATCCGATGTCCTTCCAAGAACCACCGCGGATGACTTTTCGGTGCAACGATGGCGGGTCATCCACCGTCGCATGGTACGTGTATTCAGGGCTCAGGTCGTGCGAGAATTCGTAAACAGTTTCGTCAAACGCGGTGTTCGTCCACTCCGCCACGTTGCCTGACATCTGGTACAAACCATAGTCGTTGGGCATGAACGTGGTCACGGGGACGGTGTACGCTGCGCCGTCCTCCACGTAATCCCCGCGCATGGGCTTGTAGTTGGCCAACGGACAACCGAGGTTGTTCCGCATGTAAGGGCCACCCCAAGGATAGGGGCTCAATTCCAGGCCACCCCGAGCAGCATACTCCCACTCCGCCTCAGAGGGCAGTCGGAATCGCTGGACAAACACTTCGCCGTTGCTCGCGCGGTAGTCGTTCATGAATTGCGTCCTCCAGGCATTGAACGCCTTGGCTTGGCTCCACGTTACGCCTACCACCGGGTAGTCGTCGAACGCGTTGTGCCAGAAGTAAGCGTCTGCATAAGGCTCGTTGAACCCGTAAGTGAAGTCCCGCACCCAAACCAGCGTATCGGGGTAAACATTGATGGTTTCTTCGATCACGAATTGTGAACGGTCGCTGTGACCCCGGACGCTGTGCAGCTGGTTGAGGCTGTTCACTTCACTGAATTCCTCGTCCTGGCCATCCCGGCTCGCTGCGGCATCAAAGTTGATCCAGTAGTAGCGGAACTTCAGCTTCCGGGTATCCAATTCACGTCGGTTGTAGAATTGATCCGACCCTTGGAGGTAAAACTCGTCGTACAAGAGGTCGAAGATGTCCTCGTCCTCCCATTCAATCGGTGTTTCCCAATTCAGGATGTAGCCCTTGTCGATGAAACGGTCCAAGTCCCGGCCTTGCGCATCTTCAGCGATGTAGTAGTTTTCGTTGTCGTCTTCCGCCAGGGTGTTCAAGAACAACGAGTCCCTCACCCAGTAGACGAACTGGCGGTACTCGTTGTTGGTGATTTCCGTGGCATCCATGTAAAACGAAGGAACGGTTACCGTCTTTGAGCGCGTGGTCATGGCGAAAGGCACATCCTGGTCGCTGGGGCCCATGGTGTAGGAGCCCAGGTGGATGTAGTTCATGCCATACGGATTCACTTGAACCCATTCTTTACGCGGGTACACGCCGATCAATTCCCCCTGAGGGCCCATGTAGCAGCCGACAAACAATGCGGAAGCTGCCAGGATGAGAAGGATGTGTTTCATGACTTGCGGGTTTCAGCAGATTGTTACGATGAATAACTCCAAAATGTTCGCTTTTATTCTCTGGAATCAGAGGAAACGCGGGTTGGAGTGGCGTTGTGTCATCGGAATCTGAATGAACTTGAAGCAGTAGCTGAGGAAGACCTCGTGCGAACCGTTGGAGTAATTCTGGAGGTCAGAAGTTGTGATGTCGTAGGAGTAGCCCAAACGGAAGACCTGCGTGGATTCGCTGGTGCGGTCCTTTTGGGAGATGCTGTATTGGAAGCCCGCCACCGGAGCGACCGCATCCCCGGGACGCCAAGAGACACCGGCCCATGCCATTTGGTTCCAAAGCAGATTGACGTTCACATCAGCGATGGAGGCATTCAGGTCGGACTTCGCCAATACATTCGTGCGCAAGACGAGGTAGTCGCTGTCAATGGCGTAATCGTACCCGCCCATGAAGTAGAAGTGACGCTTCGGTTGGATGCTCAAGGACGCCAATTCCGTTTGCGCCAAATGCGTTGCAGAAACCCCTGCGTAGAACGAGCCAGGTTTGCGGATGTAGATGCCCAAATCCACATCGTAAGCGCTCGCAGACGACTGTTGGTTGGGAATGGCGGGGTCGTCCTGCCACGGATCGATGGAAACCCAGTCGTTGCCGATGGTCTTGTTGAACATGGTGACCGCCAATCCAGCGCTCACCGTGGCACCGTTGCTAAGCGTGGGCAAATGGAAGGCATACCCTGCTTTCAGCATGTTGTTGGTCTCTTGTCCCAACGCATCGTTGAAGGCCGAAATCATCACGCCACCTTTGATGGCGTCGATGTACGTGTTCGCATTCAACAAGGACGTATTCGGGTCAGCGCCCAAATCCTGCCATTGGTTCCGGTATGTTCCGGAGATGCATGTCAACTCGCTGTGGCCTGCTGCTGCCGGGTTAAATCCGACCGGGTCCATGAACCACTGGGTGTACTGCGGGTCCTGTTGAGCCACGCTCACAGCGGTGATGCCGAGGGCACAGATGGTCAAAATGGAGGTGCGAATCATGCTAACATACTGTTTTTCAACGCTTTTTCTTGCCGAAGGTCTCCGGTAAGGTCTGCTAATATAGAGAAATTCACAAACCTTGTGTGAAAAGCACGTAAACTTTCTTGTGTTGCCATCAGGCAACCCTTGCGAAATTGTGCGTTCGCGCGCCCGCGACTTCAAGTGGATGCGTGGTTGCAATTTTGACAGCCGATCAAGCGAGCCGTTGGAAGGCGCGCCACCACCGGTCGGGCAGTTCCCCCTGTGCCGCTTCTTGGTAGGTCTCATAGGTGCACGGCACCATGAGGGTGCGGGCGGCGTGCTGCTTGAGGTCAGAAGGGAACGGAATGTCCATCCACCACCGATCAGATCGCCCGCTCTTCAAAAACACCACCTCGTGATCGATGTTGGGGAGGTCGACGACGTAGCGCGTGTACTCGGCTTTGTCGCATTTGGGGAAGTCCGCGACCTGGCTGTAAGTGCCTTCGAGGAAATGCCAAACCACTTGCGCCGTGAGTTTGGCGCCCATGTTGCGGACATCCAAATCCGGGTTGTGCTCAAACACACCAAACGCTTTGATCCGGTCGCTCAATCCTGCATACCGGGCAAGCGCACAGGCCTGCAGGGCATCCAACCCATTGGGGCCCGCGTCTGCATGAGCCGGGTGGTCCGCGCCGCGCACGGCCCCCAGGTCGAATGACACGAGGTCAGCATCGCGCAACACCGGTTCCAGCTGCCGGGGGTCTTCGTGCACCAATCCCAACCGGTAAGTGTCGAACTGCATTTGCTCCATCAAGTCGAGCGTGTCCGGATCGGTGAGGTAGCCTTGGTGCCCGATGTTCGAATAGTTGAACAGGAAGTTGGGCTCGTGGAGGATGACGTTATTGAGGTAGTTCTTTGAGGTCATGTCCTCGGGGTCAGCGCCAAAGTCCAATCGCCCATCGATCGATACGAGGTTCACCGCTTGGCCCAATGGCTCCAAGGCCTGGTACAACGGGTATGTCAAATCCTGTCCTCCTCCGAGTACCAGCGGTATGACTCCCATCTCGATCAACTCCCCCACGAGCGTCCTCACGGCAGCAGCCGTATCCTGCTCGGTAATGCCCGGCCGCAAGTCCCCCAAGTCGATGGTGTGCTGCCAGTTGCGCGGAGGCGTCAACCGGTACAGGGCATCTCGAATGGCAGCGGGCCCCGTGGCGCACCCTTCGTTGTCACCCGAGCGGCGGCCGTCCTGGATGCCCAAAATGGCGACTTTGGCCCCTTCAATTTGGGGGCGGAAGTCAAAGCGGTGCACTTCGATGCGTTCAGCAAGTCGCGGAGTTCCCTCGGCGTTGCTGAAGTACGGCGTGTCCACCGAAGAGAGCAGTTCGTAAATGGCGTCACTCATGGGCCGCTAATTTCCGCAAATTCGGCCAACTCCGCACCCTTAAGATTTCTTCCGGCCCCGCTTTGGGCGTTTTGCATGCTCTTCAATCAACTCTTGAGCGCGCGCCCAATCGATTCCAGCGGGGTCTTCGTTCTTCGGGATGGTCACGTTTTTTTTGCCGTGCTTGATGTAAGGGCCATACCGGCCGTTCAGAATGCGCGTGTCCGGATCTTCGTCAAACACCTTGATCAGCGCTTTGGCATCGGCTTCTATTTTGGCCTGAATCAATTCAAGGGCACGAGCCAGGGTGACGGTATGCGGATCGTCTCCATCGGCTGCTTTCAACGAGACAAACTTCCCGTCGTAACGCACATACGGGCCAAAGCGGCCAATCGCGGCGGTCACCACCTTCCCCTCGTGCTCCCCCAGTCGCCGCGGCAGCTTGAACAACTCGAGCGCCTCTTCGAGTGAAATGGTCTCGATGCTCTGGTTTTTCAGCAGGGAGGCGAACTGTTTTTCTTCGTCCTGTGCATCGCCAATTTGCGCAATGGGGCCAAACCGGCCAATGCGCACGATGACCGGCTTTCCGGATTTGGGGTCCTCGCCGAGGACGCGGTCCTTCGGGCGCTCAGCCTCTTCAATGACTTCGCCCACCTTTTTCTTGAACGGGGTGTAGAAGTCCTTGAGCATCTTGCGCCATTCCAACTCGCCTTGCGCGATGTTGTCGAACTCAGCCTCCACATTGGCAGTGAAGTTGAAGTCCATGATGTTTTCAAAGTGCTCGCTCAGGAAGTCGTTGACCACTGATCCGATGTCGGTCGGAATCAACTTGTTCCGGTCGCCGCCGGCCATTTCGGTTTCCTCCCGCTCCGCCACTTCGCTGCCGTGGATTTCCAGAACCCGGTACATCCGCGGGGTGCCTTCAAGGTCCTTTTTCTCCACGTATCCGCGCTTCTGAACCGTGCTGATGGTGGGTGCATAGGTGGACGGGCGTCCGATGCCGAGTTCTTCGAGGCGCTTCACCAAACTCGCTTCGGTGTAGCGAGGCGGGTGCTTGGAGTAACGTTCGGTGGCAACAATGCCGGTTCGGTCGAGGGTTTGGCCCACTTCCATAGCGGGCAACCGGTCCTTGTCGTGGTCGTCTGCTTGCTCGTCGTCCGATCCTTCGAGGTACACCTTGAGGAACCCGTCAAACGTGATGACCTGCCCTTTCGCGGAGAAGTACTCTTTCCGGCCCGCCACATCGATGTGCGCAGTGGTGTTTTCCAACTTGGCATGTGCCATTTGGGACGCGATGGCGCGTTTCCAGATGAGTTCATACAGGCGTTGCTGGTCCCGGTCCTCGGTGGCGTGGGAAGCTTCGAAGTTGGTAGGACGGATGGCCTCGTGCGCTTCTTGCGCGCCCTTCGCAGACTTGGAATAGGTTTGGCGCTTGTGGTACACCTCGCCGTAAGCAGCGCGAATGGCCTGCTCAGCCCCTTCTAGTGCCGTGTTGCTCAAGTTTGTGGAGTCGGTCCGCATGTAGGTGATGTGCCCCGCCTCATAGAGGTCTTGCGCGACCTTCATGGTCCGCGAAACCGAGAACCCCAGCTTCCGCGATGCTTCTTGTTGCAAGGTGGACGTGGTGAACGGGGCCGCGGGCTTTCGTGTGGTGGGTTTCGTCTCCACCGACTTGACCGTGTGCGTGGCGCCGAGTGCATCCGACAGGAAGCCGCGCACCGAATCAAGGTCGTCAAAGCGCTCGTTGAGGGTGGCTTTGAAGGGCAAACCGTGGGTCAGGAATTCACCGACGACCCGGAAGCTCGCCGTGGAGGTGTGCTGCCGAATTTCCCGTTCCCGTTCGACCAAAATCCGAACCGCCACCGACTGCACGCGTCCCGCACTCAATTGCGGCTTCACCTTGCGCCACAAGACCGGGCTCAATTCAAAGCCCACCAACCGGTCGAGGATGCGGCGTGCTTGCTGTGCGTTGACCAGCGCTTCATCCACCGTCCGTGGGTGTTCGATGGCGTGCAGGATGGCGGGCTTTGTGATCTCGTGGAACACAATCCGGCGGATCTTCTCGTCGCCGAGTTTCAAGGTCTCCTTCAAGTGCCAAGAAATGGCTTCCCCTTCGCGGTCCTCATCCGTCGCGAGCCACACCAGCTTCGCGGCTTTCGCGGCCTTCTTCAGGTCGCGGACAAGTTGCTCCTTCTCTTTGGAAACGATGTATTGGGGTTCGAACCCTTCGTCGACGTTGACCGCGTTTTGGCCTTTCGGCAAATCGCAGATGTGGCCATAGCTCGACATCACCTTAAAATCTTTTCCCAAGTATCCCTCGATGGTCTTCGCCTTCGCCGGGGACTCCACAATAACTAGGTTCGCTGCCATGATTCACACGATTGGTCGGTGCAAAGTAACGCCGACATGAAAGGCTTTTGCAAACGCAAAATGCATGAGCAAGGTTGCAAACGGCGCCCACCATAGGTGAACGGCGTGAAAAAAAATATTTGCCCGATTGCGTGGTGGAGGAAAGGGAATTTGTTGCATGATTCGCGGGCATGCGGGGAGGTGCTCCGGCTGTGAACTCCGGATGGACGATTGTGAATTGAAGGTGGTTTTCTGGCCAAAACCGATGCACCTTGCGTCCATGAAATTGCCGTTGCATGGGGTGTTGGTTGCTGGGGTAGCGTGCCTGCTCGTGCTCGGTTCGGGCATGCTTCGGCACGCCCTGGACGAACCCTACTCCATCCACGAATGGCGGCAGCGGGATGCCCTCTCGCAAACCCTGCGGTACATGGAGCCCGGCAGGGGGCTGCTGGAGCCGGCGATGCATTTTCAGCACGCCGACGGCGGCCGTGGAGCCGGTGAATTTACGGGGGTCTATTACCTCAATGCCCACCTGTGGAAGGCATTCGGACGGCCCGTGCCCTGGACCCTGCGGTGGACGCAAGCCATCGCCTTGCTTTTCGGGTTGCTCGCCCTGAGCCGGGCTGTTCAGCGGTGGTCCGGGTCGCAGCGGGCGGGGCCATGGGCGGCTTGGGCCGTGTTGGCCTCGCCGCTCATTCAGTTTTACGGGGTCAATTATTTGGTCAACCCTTCCGCCTTGATGGCGGTGTTCGTAGCGTGGTGGATGTGGGCCCAAAGCGAGTCGGGGGGGCAGCGCCGCCTCATGTGGGCGATTGGCGCCGCAGCGTGTTTGCTTGTAGCGGGGTTGTTGCGGCCGACGATGTTGCTCGGCGGACTGCCGTTGGTGGTGCGTTGGTGGTCGCGCCGGAACGTGGGGTGGGCGAGCGCGTTGCTGTTGGGAGCAGCCGTCGTCTTCGGAACCGGGGCGTGGGTGATGTGGGCCAAATCCTACAACGCCCAGCACCAGTCGTTCTACTTCCTCACCACCCTGCGCCCGTTGTGGGACACGCCCGATTGGCGCGCGGTGTGGGATTCCTTGACGGCGGTTCGCCTGCAGGAGGTGTACCATGTTCATGTGCGTTATGCAATGGGGGCACTCCTTGTGGTGGCGTGGGCGATGCGCCGCGGCCGCTGGTCGGTGGATGCTTGGGCGTTCGCATTGACGCTGTTGGGCGTGTTGGGCTATGGCGTTTTGTGGTACAAAAACCTCGATGTCCACGATTATTATTTGCTGGAGGTGTTGATGCTCGTTCCGCTTGCTGCCACTTGGTTGGTCCAAATCTGGCCCGAAGGCCGCGCAAGGACGGTATTCGTAGTCGTGTTGGCACTCGCCGGGGCCTACCAAGCGGCGCATTCCATCGCGAGAAACCAAGTCAAGTGGGGCGTCACCGAGGGCCGATTGGTCGAGGCCTTCATCCCGAGTTGGGAGCGCAAGGAATGGAAGTGGTACCACGCGGATCGCCGCACCCGGTTGGCTCCATTGGCCGAGTTGCCGGAAAAGCTGCGGAAGTGGGGGGTGCCGGACGGTGCCTGGGTGTTGAGCTTGCCGGACCAAAGCCCCAACATTTCCTTGACCCTGATGGGGCGGTTTGGGTACACCAGTTTGTTCGAGAACGACAAGGTAGCGGGGGAACGGGTAGCGTGGGCGGCGGCAGCTGGCGCGGACTATTTGGTCGTCAACAAGCCGGCCATTTTGGAGGCAGGCGATTGGGGTCCTTGGCTGCGCGACGAAGTTGGCCGGATGGGCGAGGTGGTGGTGTTCGATTTGCGGGGCGTTCGGGCGGAGGAGACATCGCCTTAGCGGTTGGGAATCTTTGGCGCGTGACAAATTGGCAGTCCATTGATGTGGCCTACCTTTGCAGCCGTTCCATTTTGAATCCGATCATGTCCCAGTCTTCACCACGTCCCCACGATGCCAGCGCCCTCCTCGCGGAAGAACACCAGGGGAGTCCGACGGTCCAGCCCGCCCAGCCCACGCACACCCGCAAGCTGTACCTAGAGAGTTACGGCTGCCAAATGAACTTCAGCGATTCTGAAATCGTGGCGAGTATTTTGGACGAGGCCGGGTATGCCACCACCCGGAACGAGGAGGAGGCCGATCTCATCTTGTTGAACACGTGCGCCATCCGGGACAACGCCGAACAGCGCGTGCACAAGCGGTTGACGCAGTTCAAGAAGGCGAAGCGGACCCGTCCTAAGTTGGTGGTGGGGGTGCTCGGCTGCATGGCCGAGCGGTTGAGGGAGAGCTTGCTGGAGCAGCAGAAGTTGGTGGACTTGGTGGTTGGGCCGGATGCTTACCGGGATTTGCCCAACCTCGTGGAGCAAGTGCATGGTGGCCAAAAAGCCGTCAACGTGCTACTGAGCCGGGAAGAGACCTATGCTGAAATCAGTCCGGTGCGCCTCGATGCCAATGGCATCACGGCCTTCATCAGCATCATGCGCGGTTGCGACAACATGTGCAGTTTCTGTGTGGTGCCGTTCACCCGCGGCCGCGAGCGGAGCCGGGATCCGCAGAGCATTGTCCGGGAAGCCCAGCAGCTCTTCGAGCAAGGGTACAGGGAGGTCACGTTGTTGGGCCAAAACGTGGACAGCTACAAGTGGAACATCGACAACAAGGGCCAAATCAAAGACCCGGAACAGCCGGTCGTTCGCTTCGCCGAGCTCCTCGAGCTCGTCGCAGCCGTAAATCCGGACTTGCGCGTGCGGTTCTCGACCTCGCATCCCAAGGACATGACCGATGACGTGCTGCACGCCATGGCCCGTCACGAGAACATCTGCAAGTACATCCATTTGCCGGTGCAATCGGGAAACAGCGATGTGCTCAAGCGCATGAACCGTGGGTACACGCGGGAATGGTATTTGGACCGCATCGCCGCCATTCGGCGCATCATGCCGGACTGCGCGATTTCCACCGACATCATCGCGGGGTTCTGCGGCGAGACCGAGGCGGAGCACCGGGACACGCTTTCGCTCATGAAGGAAGTGCGCTACGACATGGCTTACATGTTTAAGTATTCGGAACGGCCGCGTACGCTGGCGGAACGGAAGTTTGAGGACGACATAAGCGAGGAGGACAAGGGGCGTCGGTTGCGGGAAATCATCGACCTCCAAGGAGGGCACAGCCAAGAGCGCGCCCAGGAAATGGTGGGCAAGACGTACCGCGTGTTGATCGAGGGGGTGTCGAAGAAGAGCGATGAGGAATTGTTTGGCCGCAACACCCAGAACTCCATCGTGGTCTTCCCGAAGGGCAATCACACGGCCGGTGAATACGTGAACGTGCACGTCCACGAGCGGGTGGCGGTGACGTTGCGCGGAACCGTCGTTCCCAACGATTGAACCATGGACGCAGCTGCCATCAAACGCAGGTTTGGCATCATCGGGTCGGACCCGGCCTTGAACCGTGCCATCGACGTGGCGGCGCAAGTGGCTGCCACGGAGATTTCGGTGCTGGTCCTTGGAGAAAGCGGGGTGGGAAAGGAAGTGATGCCGCGCATTGTGCACCAATTCAGCGCCCGGAAACACGGTCCGTACATCGCGGTCAACTGCGGAGCGATTCCGGAGGGAACCATTGATTCTGAATTGTTTGGGCACGAAAAGGGGGCGTTCACGGGGGCGACGGATGCCCGCAAGGGCTACTTCGAAGAGGCGGATGGCGGGACCATTTTCTTGGATGAAGTGGCGGAATTGCCGCTGACCACGCAGGTGCGGTTGTTGCGGGTTTTGGAGACCGGCGAGTTCATCCGCGTGGGGTCTTCCAAGGTCCAAAAAACCAACGTCCGCGTGGTCGCCGCCACCAACGTGAATTTCGCCGAGGCCATTGCACAAGGCCGGTTCCGGGAGGACCTTTTTTACCGCCTGAGCCAAGTGCCCATCCACATGCCTCCGCTCCGGGATCGATCGGGCGACATCCACATGCTGTTTCGCAAGTTCACGACGGACTTTTGCGAGCAATACCGCATGCCGCCCTTGCGCCTGACCCCGGATGCGGTGGAGATCATCGAGCACTACCCGTGGCCCGGCAACATCCGGCAGCTGAAGAACACGGCTGAGCAGATTTCCATCCTCGAAACGGACCGTTCGGTGAATGCGGATACGTTGTTGGCGTACCTGCCGGAGACGCCGCGTTCTTCCGTGCCGGTGCGCGCTTCCGCCGGCGCAGAGGAGGGCATGAGCGAACGGGAAATCCTTTACAAGGTCCTGTTCGACATGCGGTCGGAGTTGGCGGATGTGAAGCGCTTGGTCATCGGTTTGGCGGCGAAAACCCACCTGACCGACGAAGACGAGGCCCTCGTTGAACGCCTGGTGCGGTCCGATCACCACGCGGCTGAGCCCGCCCCAGCCCGCCTCGCGCTGCCCGAAGCCCGGCCGTCCTTTTCCTACGAATCGGCCGAGGAGGACCTCGAAACGGAGGAGGTGCTTTCGCTTCAGGATTCGGAGCGGGATTTGATCCGCAAGGCGCTTGAGAAGCACCGGAATCGCCGGAAAAACGCAGCCAAGGAACTCGGCATTTCCGAGCGCACCCTCTACCGCAAAATCAAAGAATACGGATTGAAATGACCAAGTGGCTGGGCCTTGCCATTGCGCTCCTCGCAGCCGCGTCGTGCGGTATTTATTCGCCATACGGGGCCTCCACTTCCGGCGCCAAAACGTGCACCGTCGCCCCCTTCGACCCGGTCAATCCCTACGTCTCGGCGTCCGCTGCCTTGTCCCTGACGGAATCCCTGCGCAACCGCATCCAACGCCAGTCCACCTTGCGGCTGGTGGATGAAGGCGGGGAACTCAGCTACCGCGCCGAGGTCATCGATTGGGCCATTGCGCCCATCAACATCCAGGGCGATGAAACGGCCGCCGCAAACCGCCTCACCATCCGCGTCGAGGTCCACTACGAAAACACCCTCGAGCCGGAGTTGAGCGTGGACAAGGTGTTCAGTCGGTTTGCGGATTACACGAGCGACCAAGATTTGACCTCGGTGGAAGACGCGCTAGTGGAAGACATCGGCGACCAGCTTTCGCAGGACATTTTCAATGCGACCTTGGGGAATTGGTAAGCGATTAACTTGCGGCCGATGACGGTTTCGAATGACATGTTGAGCGTGGACCGCATGCGGGCGTTGATGGCGGACCCCGACGCGGTGCAGGGGAGCGAATTGGCCGGGTTGCGGGCTTGGCGCGACCGCTTTCCGTACGCGCCAGTGTTTGGGGTGTTGGTGGCCAAAGCCGCTGCCGCCGCAGGATCGGTGGATCAGCAAGCCGAGCTCTTGCGGGCCGCTGCCAACGTGGCTTCGCGCGACGGGCTGTTCGAGTTGTTCGTCCGCCCCACGTTGGTGGAAGAGGCGCGCCAAATCGAAGCCGAGGTCACCACCACGGACCTCCCCGAACCGCCCGCCGAACCAGGTTCCGAGGCAGAAGAAACAGCTCCGGCACCCGATGTGCAGCGGGAGGTCCTCCTCGCCGCCATCGAATCGAGCATCGCGCAAGATGTGCAGGAATGGCAATCCGAGCGCCCCACCCCGGCCCCGGAGGCCCCGCCGAAAAAGGCCGCTCCTTCCGAAGTGCCACCGCTCTCGCCCTTCGCCCAGTGGCTGCAACAACGGGCGCGCGGGACCGGCTACGGCACGGCTGCGGAAGCCGAGGCGACTGCCGGCCCGCCCGCCCCGGCCCCGACGCCGCAGGGCCAAGCCGCCCTGATCGACGCGTTCATCACGGCCAGCCCGCGCATCGGAAAGTTGCGCGAGGTGGGGGGAGAGGTGGAGGATTTGGCCCGTCAAAGCGTGCTCGAAGATGCCACGCTGGTGACGGAAACCATGGCCCGGGTCTATGCGAAGCAAGGGCAAATCGGCAAGGCGCGCAAAGCTTACAAGCTCTTGGTCTTGAAATATCCAGAAAAAAGTACTTATTTTGCAGCCCAATTGAAGCAACTGGGCAAATCTGCGCCCGGGAGCGAAGCATAACACGACTCAAACGAACGACAATGGGTTATTTTTTGATGGTAGTCATCTTGGTAGTATGCGTGCTGCTGGGGGCTGTGATTCTGGTTCAGAACCCGAAAGGAGGTGGATTGGCCACCGGATTCCAAGGCGCTGGCCAGGTGGGGGGCGTTCAACGCACCGTTGACTTTTTGGAGAAGGCGACGTGGTACTTGACCGGGGCGTTGTTCGTTTTGTGCATCGTGGCCGGCATGTTCTTCGGCAATGCGACGCAAGACGTGGGCATCGACGAGTCCGTGTTGCCGACGACTTCTGTTCCGGCAGGAGGAGCGGTCAACGGCGGTGCGAGTGCCGGCGGCGAGTAACCTGACGAATCCCTTCCGCATCAGCGGGGAATGTGCCAGCTTGTCACGAGTTGGCACATTTTTTTTTGCCCAAACTGACAGGTTTGGCACACCCGGTGGTTTGGCATAAAATTCGACTACAGCCCGCTGTCCGCGTGAACGAACGCGGCCATTCAATCACACAATCACATCCATTTCACAATGTCTGTATCAATCAAACCCCTTGCGGATCGCGTCCTCGTCGAGCCCGCAGCAGCTGAAGAGAAGACGGCCAGCGGAATCATCATTCCCGACACGGCCAAGGAGAAGCCCCAACGCGGCATCGTGGTGGCGGTGGGCCCCGGTAAGCCAGAAGAGCCCACGACCGTTAAGGTGGGGGATCAAGTGCTCTACGGCAAGTACTCGGGAACGGAGTTGGCGCACGATGGCAAGGATTACATGATCATGCGGGAAAGCGACATCCTCGCGGTCCTCTGATTTGGGTTGAACATCACAACGGATTCAAAAACAAACCACCATGTCTAAAGACATTCAATTCAAAACCGATGCCCGCAACGGGCTCAAGGCCGGTGTGGACGCATTGGCAAACGCCGTGAAAGTGACCCTCGGTCCCAAAGGCCGCAACGTGGTCATCGACAAGAAATTCGGCGCACCTTCCGTAACGAAGGACGGTGTTTCTGTCGCGAAGGAAATCGAGCTGAAGGACCCCATCGAGAACATGGGCGCCCAAATGGTCAAGGAAGTGGCTTCCAAGACCGCCGACGTGGCCGGCGACGGCACCACCACCGCCACCGTGTTGGCCCAAGCCCTCGTTTCAGAAGGCTTGCGCAACGTGGCTGCAGGCGCGAATCCCATGGATTTGAAGCGCGGAATGGACAAAGCAGCGGAGGCCATCGTGGGCCAGTTGCGCTCCATCAGCCGTGAAGTCGGTTCCGACAACTCCAAGATCGAGCAAGTCGCGACGATTTCGGCCAACAACGATTCCACGATTGGCAAGCTCATCGCGGAGGCGATGAAAGTGGTCGGCACGGAAGGCGTCATCACTGTAGAAGAAGCGAAGGGCACAGAAACCGAGGTGCGCACGGTGGAAGGCATGCAGTTCGACCGCGGTTACTTGTCTCCTTACTTCGTGACGAACAGCGAGAAGATGGAGGCCGAGTTGGAGAACCCTTACATCTTGATCTACGACAAGAAGATCTCGACGATGAAGGATTTGTTGCCCACCCTCGAGCAGACTGCACAAACCGGCCGCCCGCTGTTGATCATCGCGGAGGACGTGGACGGAGAAGCGTTGGCCACGTTGGTGGTGAACAAAATCCGGGGCTCGCTCAAAGTGGCTGCGGTGAAAGCACCTGGGTTCGGCGACCGACGGAAGGCCATGCTGCAGGACATCGCCATCTTGACGGGCGGACAAGTCATCTCGGAAGAGACCGGCTTGAAGCTGGAGAATGCGACGCTGGCCGATTTGGGCACCGCAGAAAAAGTCACCATCGACAAGGACAACACGACGGTGGTCAACGGCAGCGGGTCAGGTGAAGCCATCAGTGCGCGCGTAAAGGAGATCAAGGCGCAAATCGAGAGCACGACCTCCGATTACGACCGTGAAAAGCTCCAGGAGCGTTTGGCCAAATTGGCCGGAGGTGTGGCTGTTCTGTACGTCGGCGCGGCAACCGAGGTCGAGATGAAGGAGAAGAAGGACCGCGTGGACGATGCATTGCACGCGACGCGCGCCGCAGTGGAGGAAGGCATCATCCCCGGTGGTGGCACGGCGTTCATCCGCGCTGCGCACAGCATCGAGAGCCTCGAGGGCGTGAACGACGATGAGACCACCGGCATCCGCATCGTGTTGCGAGCCGTGGAAGAGCCGTTGCGCCAAATCGTAGCCAACGCCGGTGGCGAAGGCGCCGTGGTGGTCAATGCCGTTGCGAATGGCGAGGGCGACTTCGGTTACAATGCGCGCACCGAGGTGTTTGAAAACCTGTTCGAAGCAGGGGTCATCGACCCGACGAAGGTCGCGCGTGTGGCCCTCGAAAATGCGGTTTCCATCTCCGGCATGGTTTTGACCACGGAGTGCGTCATCGCTGACATCGAAGAGGAAGCACCTGCGATGCCAGGCGGTGCCCCCGGTATGGGCGGCATGGGCGGCATGATGTAAGCTGCAAAAGACGGAAACACCAGAAACCGCGCTCGGCTCACCGGGCGCGGTTTTTTCATTTCAGAACGCTGTATTTTTGGGGCAGATGGGAATCCAAATTCAAGGAGTTACGAAGCGGTTTGGTGCGCAAAAGGCCCTCGATGGCCTGTCGCTCACCGTTCCGGATGGTCAGGTGTTGGGGCTACTCGGCCCCAACGGCGCAGGCAAATCCACGCTCATGCGGCTCATCACCGGTTACTTGCCACCCACAGAGGGGACGGTTCAGGTGGCGGGGTTCGATGTGCAAGACGCCCCCGAAGAGACGCAGCGGCGCGTGGGCTACCTGCCTGAGCACAACCCGCTGCACACGGAAATGTACGTGACCGAGTACTTGCGTTTCGTGGCCGGCATGCACGGCCTGCCGAAGGCCGCCGAGCGGGTGGAGGAGGTGATCGCCGAGGTGGGGCTCACCCCCGAACGCCACAAGGAAATCGGCCAGCTCTCCAAGGGATACCGACAGCGCGTCGGGTTGGCGCAGGCCTTGGTGCACGAGCCTGAGGTGCTGATCCTCGACGAGCCCACCTCCGGTCTGGATCCGAACCAGCTGGTCGAGGTGCGCGCCCTGATTCGCCGCGTGGGGGTGCAGCGCACGGTCATTCTGTCCACGCACGTGATGCAGGAAGTGGAGGCGATGTGCGACCGCGTGGTCTTGATCAACAAAGGCCAAATCGTCGGCGACGCCCCCACCGCCGAGTTCGCCGCCCAGCCCGGCGGCCTCGAGCACGCGTTCAAAACCCTGACCGGGCATTGATGGAAGGTACGGTCTTCCGCTCAACCGGTTCGTGGTACGACGTTCGGACCGATGACGGCACCGCCTACGCGTGCCGGGCGAAGGGCAAGCTTCGGCTCAAAGGCGACCGTTCCACCAACCCCGTGTCCATCGGCGACCGCGTCGATTTCGCCTGCGAAGAAGACGGCACTGGGGTGGTGTCCCGCATCCACGAGCGCCGCAACCGCATCGTCCGCCGGGCGGTGAACTTGGCCCGCGAATCCCATGTCGTCGCAGCGAACGTGGACCGGGCCTTCCTGGTGGTCACTGTGAGCCGCCCTGCCACGAGCAGCGGATTCATCGATCGGTTCCTCGTGTCCGCCGATGCCTTCGGCGTCCCGGTGACGCTGGTCTTCAACAAGGTCGATCTGGTGGCGCCGGATTCCCCGGAGGTGGAGCGGTTGGCGGAGCTGGAGGCGATTTACGAGCAGGCGGGGTATGCGACCTTGCGCACGTCTGCGGCGACTGGGGAAGGCGTGGCGAATTTGGCCCACCACCTCACCGGTGGAAACAACCTGTTCTCCGGCCACTCGGGCGTGGGGAAGAGCACCCTCATCAACCGGCTCGTGCCGGGCCTTGAACTGCGGACGAGCGCCGTTTCCGACGCCCACAACAAGGGCAAGCACACCACCACGTTCGCCGAGATGTTTCCGCTGCCGGACGCTGCGGGCTTCATCATGGACACCCCGGGCATCAAGGGGTTTGGCTTGGTGCACCTCGAGCGGGAGACGCTGCACCACCACTTTCCCGAGCTTTTCGCTCTGCTGCCGGATTGCCGCTTCCACAACTGCTTGCACCGTTCGGAGCCGGGTTGCGCAGTGAGGGCCGCCGCTGAGGCGGGCCAAATCCCAGCCGAGCGCTACCTGAATTACCTCGATCTTTACGATCAGTGGGAAGACGCCAGCGGCTACCGCTGAACGCGCGAAACCCACAGCCCAAACACCCACAAATCGGGTTTGTTGTACTGCAGCGGCTCCCCCCCATCGCGGTCGCGCACGGACAGCCCCATGCCCCGCAACACCCCGTCTCCCGCCGCGCAGTCCCATTCCATGTAGGCGCCCGTACGGCTGTGGATGTCGGCTTCGCCCGAGGCGACGAGGCAGAACTTCAGCGCTCCGCTCACCTGCTCAGCATGGACTTCCGATTCCGCGAACCCCGGGGGAAGGAGGGCGCTGAGGGGCGCCGTTTCGTTGCGGCTCGTCACCAGGCGATACGGCGGGCGTGCCGGGGCGGGGAGGAGGGGCTCGGTGTGCTGGCCGTCGAGCGATTCCCGGCGGGCTCCGGCGTTGCGGATGCCGCTGTAGATTTGGCCTCCACACGGATCGGCAACCACCCCGATGACCGGCCCATCCGGTCCGCACAACGCAATGTTGACCGCGAACCCCGTCCGGTAGCGGACGAATGCCTCGGTGCCATCCAACGGATCGACGAGCCAGTACCACGTCCACAGCCGGCGCTCCCGCCAAGGCACCTTCTCCCCTTCTTCACTCAACACCGGAAATCCCGTCGGCTTCAAGGCTGCGACGATGTGGGCGTGGGAGGCGAGGTCCGCCTGCGACACCGGTGAGCCATCCCCTTTGTTCTCAATACCGAGTTGCTCGTCGGTCACGTTCACCCAATCGAGCAGGATGTGCGCGGCTTCACGGGCGGTTTGGACCGCCTGCTCGCGCAGGGATTGCAACGCCTTGTCGTCGAGTTCTTTCGATCCCATGCCTGCAAGTTACCGAAGATTGAATAGCTTTGCACCGGCGCAGGGGTGCCGCCGGATCGTCCGGTGCGCTGAGATCATACCCTTCGAACCTGACCGGATAATACCGGTAGGGGAGCGGAACCACGCTGAGTGGATGGCGGTGCGCTGCACCCCCGCGTCGACGAATACCTAAGACGCAATGAAACAAGGAATTTGGTTGATTTGGGCAGTGTGCTTCCCTGCTTTGCTGGCGGCGCAACACGCGCCGAGCACCGTGTTCGGAACGGTCACTGCATCCGGCACCGGCGAACCCTTGGTCGGGGTGCAGTTGTTGCTGAACGAGGGACGTTACGGCGTGACCTCCGATGTCGATGGGCAGTACATTTTTGAAGGGCTGCCACCGGGCGATTATGTCTTGAAAGCCCAGGCCATCGGCTTTGAGCCAAATGAGCAAGCCTTTTCCTTGACGGATGGCGTCAAACGGCCGGTGCACTTTACGCTGGAGGTAGCCGATGACACGCGCTTGCCCGATGGGCCGGTTGCGCACTGGCGCTCCGTCAGCCTTGCGCCGGCGTCGGTCTCGACCACCTTGGCGGGAGAACGGGTGCCGTTCACGAAGACGGAGGTCACTGCGGAGGAATTGCAGAAGCGGGATGCCGCGCAGGATTTGCCTTTCTTGCTGCGCTACACCCCGGCACTCGTGGTGACGTCCGATGCCGGGGCCGGCGTGGGGTACACCGGGATGCGCATCCGCGGCTCCGACGCGACCCGCATCAACGTGACCATCAACGGCGTGCCGCTCAACGACGCTGAATCGCACCAAGTGTACTGGGTGGATTTGCCCGATTTGGGCAGCAGCGCCGATGGCATCCAAATCCAGCGCGGCGTGGGCACGAGCACGAACGGACCCGGAGCCTTCGGGGCTACCGTGGGGGTCAATACCCTGGCGCCGGAGCGGGAGCCCATGGGGCGCATGGCTTTCTCGGCGGGCGCGTTCAACACCCGGCGCGCAACTTTGCAGTGGGCTTCTGGCGTGGGGGAGCGGGGGTTCTTTGCCGAGGGGCGCGCTTCGCGCATCTTGTCGGACGGCTACATGGACCGGGCGACGAGTGATCTGAGCAGCGTGCACACAAGCGCTGGCAAGCAGTGGGAGAGCGGGCAGCTGGTGTACACGGGGCTTTGGGGCCACGAACGCACCTACCAAGCGTGGTACGGGGTGCCGGTGGTGGGCCTCACCGGCGATGCGGATGCCATCACCGCATGGGCGGCCAACAGCTACGAGTACGGTTACGGCGCGGACACGGCCCGCATCGCTGACCTGATTGCGCGCGGCCGGCAGCACAACTACTACACTTACGAGGACCAAGTCGATGATTACACCCAAATCCACCACCAGCTGCACCTCGACCAGCGCATGGGGCAGTGGGACGCCGGGCTCGCGCTGAGCAACACGCTCGGCCGCGGGCATTACGAGCAATTCCGGGCGGACGACGACTTGGCGCATTACGGGGTCACGGACACGGCCTTCGCCACGGGGGATGTGGTGCGCAGGCGGTGGCTGGACAACGCGTTGTACGGCGTGTCGGGTTCGGTGCAGCGGACGTTGCCAGCGGGTTCGGTGCAGTTCGGCGGGGGCGGTTACCGCTACGACGGGGCGCATTTCGGTCGGGTGGTTTGGGCCGAGCACGCGCCGGGCTTGCAGCCGGGGCACCGGTACTACGATGGCATGGGGCGGAAGCGGGATGCCAACGTGTTTGCCCGCGCGATGCGGACGTTTGCGTCGGGCGATCTCCGCGTGCACGGCGAGTTGCAGTGGCGCACCGTGGGGTACGAGGTGGACGGTACCGACAACGATTTGCGGGTGCTCGCGGTGGAGGATGCATTGAGTTTTTGGAACCCGAAGGTGGGGGTGGATTTCCAAAACCGCCCCGATCGCCGCTTCTACGCGTCCTACGCCATGGGCCACCGCGAGCCGTCCCGCACGGATTACGTGGACAGCCCGGAAGGCACCAACGTCCGTCCGGAGCGCTTGCAGGATTGGGAAGTTGGTGGTGTTTGGATGGAAGACCGCTGGACGCTCCGCGCAAACGGGTACTTCATGGATTACACCGACCAGCTCGTGCTCACCGGGGACTTGAACGACGTGGGGTCGCCGCTGCGGACGAATGTGGCGAAGAGCTACCGGGCGGGGATCGAGCTGGACGGCCGGTGGTCGCCGGTGGACGGGTTGGTGTGGCAACCCAATTTGGCCTGGTCCACCAACCGCATCCAGCAATTCGATGAGGTGATTTTTGACTACGACCCGGAGCAGCCTTACCGGCAAGTCAACACGTATGAGGACGCGCCGATTGCCTATTCACCGAGCGTCGTGGCCACCAGCATCCTCGCGTGGGAAGCGTGGGCAGCGGGCGACCATTCGCTCATCGTGGAGTGGGCGTTGCGCCACGTGGGTGAGCAATTCCTCGACAACACCGGCAGCGCGGAACGGGCGTTGCCGGCATATGCGGTGAACGACCTGCGCCTGCGGTATTCGCTGAGCAAGGAGCGGGATGTGCTGTCCCTCAATGTGTTCGTAAACAACGTGTTGGGAGAAGAGTACAGCGCGAACGGCTGGGCGTACAGCTACCAGAACGGCGGCCCCGAATCACGCGTTTCCGAGGTGTACGTTTACCCGCAGGCGGGCCGGTTTGTTACTGTCGGATTGGATTGGAGCTGGCATTGAGCGGGTCGGGGAGCCAGGCCAAATCCAGCGGCCGCCGCTCAATGGCCGTCCCCACCACCGCCACATCGGCCCCCGCCGCCCAAGCGGCCCGGATGCCGGCGGCATCGTTCAGCCCGCCGCCCACAATGACCGGGGCGCTCGTGTGTTCCCGGACACCGGCGATGGCCGCGACCGGCACCGGCCGCCCCGCTCCCGACCCCGCGTCGAGGTACATCGCGCGCAGGCCGAGCATCTCGCCGGCGACCGCGGTGGCGGTGGCGATGTCGGGTTTGGCCTCGGGAATCGGCAACGAGTGGCTGATGTAACTCGCTGTCGTCAGCGGCCCATCCCCAATCAGGAGGTAGCCCGTCGGTACGACTTCTAGGCCCAACCGGCGGATGCGCATGCCCGATTCGACGTGCCGTCCGATGAGGTAATCTGCGTTGCGACCGGAAATCAGGGAGAGGAAAAGCACCGCGTCGGCGCCGCCCACCACCTGCTCAGGACTGCCGGGGAACAGCACCACCGGGCCCGAGAAGCGATCCCGGATGCTGCTCAGCAACCCGCCCACCCCACGGTGCGTCAAAAGCGAGCCGCCCACGAACACATCGGTCACGGCCGACTGCTCGAGCCGGTCTAAAAAGTCGGTCCAAGCCCGCCCGGTCAGCAGGTCGTCGGGGTCGATGAGGCAGGCGAGGCGTTTGCGGCCCGCTGCCCGATCAGCCTGCACATGTTCAAACCAGCTCATGTTCCGAAGATACGGTTTTCGAGGTCGCTCAAGATGTCGCGGCGCAGCATGCCGTGGCCGCAATACAATTCGTGAAAGCGCACGGTTGCCGGCTTTTTCGCTGCGAGCAGCCGCTTCAATCGCGCGGCATTTGAAACCGGGATCACCCGGTCTTTCAAGCCGAATGCCAAGTCCACGCGCCCGTGCCGCCGCTGTGCCATCGCCCGCGCTACTTCCCGTGTCGCCGGCCAACACAGCCGGTGCGCCCGCCAGCCCCGCCAAACCATCTCCCGCATCTCCCGCGTCTCCGTGTGGAACAGGGCGAATTGAACGAGGTGCTTGGGCATGATGCCCCACCGGCCGAGTTGCTTCACTGCGGCATTTACGGAGACGGCATGCCGGTCGAGCGCTTGCCACAGGAAGCGGCCAAGCCGGGTGTGAACGGTGAGGTCGTAGAGCGGAGCTTTGCGGAAGCCATCGGGTGCGAGCAACAGGATTTGGCCCCACACATGCGGAGCCTCGACGAGCAGCGTCAGGGCGATGCGTCCGCCGATGGAATAGCCGATGAGGTCCATGTCCTCCGGGTCGCAGCCCTCGTGGCGGACGATGTGCTGGATGTGTTCCAGCAGCGCTGCGGGCGGGATGGCGGCATCGGGAGGCAGGTCTGGGTCCACCGGGCCGCTGCCG
>CBFHPD010000144.1:0-15988 GCA_965657495.1 uncultured Flavobacteriales bacterium | reverse complement strand
GTCCATTTGAATTGGTAGTCGTTGTAAATGGGCAAAAACGGAAGCCCCAAGGCCTCGAACAGCAGCTGGAGGTAACTCCGGCGGAAGCTGGCGATGAGGGAGCTGTGCTCGCCCGTCGGCCCTTCGAGGGTGAGGCCGAGGTCGCTTGTGCCCACCACGAGGTTCGCCGTCCACTCGTCCGTCCGGGCTTCCTTGAACTTGAACTCGAGGACGCTGCTCAAGGCGTTGCCGCGGGCGGCGGGGAAGGCGCCGGCGTAGAAGTCGATGTTTTCGACGAGGTCGACGTTGATCATGCCGACCGGGCCGCCGCTCGCGCCTTGGGTGGCGAAGTGGTTGATGTTGGGGATCTCGATGCCGTCGATGTAGAAGCGGTTTTCGTTGGGGGAACCGCCGCGGATGACGATGTCGTTCCGGAACGAGGGGATGGCAGCGACCCCGGGCAACGTGCGGATGGCGCGGCTGATGTCGCGGCCGCCGCCCGGGTTGCGCTTGATTTCATTCGTGCCGAGGCTCCGGACGCTGAGGGGGGCTTCTCCTTGGGTGGCGCGGCGCTCGGTGACGACCTCCGCGGCTTCGATGGCCACGGCCTGCTCTTTGAGGCCGACCCGGATGACGGCCGGGCGGGCAGGCGTGACCTCGATTTCGAAGACGGTTTGGGCCTGGTAGCCGACGAAGGAGACGGTGACGTTTCGTAGGCCAGCGGGCACGTCGGGCAACTCGAAGGCGCCGTCAAAATCGGTGGAGGCACCGGATGATTCGCCCTCCAACACCACGGTCGCAAAAGGAATGGGGTCGTTGGTGGTGGCGTCGAACACCGTGCCGCGGATGATGCCGTTTTGGCCTGAAGCCGCCGCGAACCAACACATCAAGGGCGCCAAGAGGAGGAAGCGCAAGGGAGTCGTTTGCATGCCAAGATAACAACCGAACTTCGTCACGGTTCTGTCATCCGCGCTCATCGGAGGTCCAAATCTAACCGCCGCCGCAAGACGTCCAACCCCGGCTGGGCTTCGACCATTGCGTCGTACCGATCGCGCTCAGTCATGTACTTGCGCGTGGGCTCATCGCGCTGGCTCACCTCCACCCGCAGCTCCAACGCCGCGTTCCGCAGCTGCCGCCGCAAGGTGTCCAAGAGCACCGGCCGGATGTCAGCGAGCTGCTCCAACTGCACGTCGTTGATGACGGTCAGGCGCATCGCTTCCCCGTCCAAGGCAAAATCCGCGCTGCGCAGGGTCGCGGCCAAATTCGTGCGCTGCTCCGCCTGCATCCGGTCGGTGAAGCCGGTGAAGGCCGCCTGCACGGACTCGAGGGTGACGGGATCTCGCCAGTCCTCAGGAATGGGCGGCAGTTCTTCGGGCTTCTTTTCCCGTTCGGTGCCCACGGCGAGCGATTCGGGGACCGCCACCTTCACTGCGCGCTTGCGCAGTCCGCCTACCTTCAGCGGCCCCGCAGGGGGGATTGAAGGTGGTGGGGCTGGACGGTTCTCTGGGACGGCGGGGGCCTCAGCGGCTGGCGCAACGACCGGGGCCTGTGCGGCTAGGGCGGCAGCCGGGGCAGCCGGGGCCCGCAGCGGCGCAGAGGCCGGGGTGCGGTTCCCGCGCCACGCGTCAGCGAGGATGGGAACGAGTGCCGTTATTTTTTTTTTGTCCGCTTCCATCAGGGAGCAGATTTGCATGAGCGTCAATTCGACCAGCAGCCTCTGGTGTTGGCTGCCGCGGTACTGCACATCCGCTTGGTTGATGTGGTCCAAACCCCGTATCAGGAAGGTCAACGAGCACTGGGCCGCCTGCTCCGCCATTTTCTGCTTCAAATCATCCGGGCCTTCGATGAGCGCCGTCGTGGCCGCATCCTTCGCCACCAACACATTGCGGAAATGCGCGCCGAGCCCCGAAATGAAGTGATGCGGGTCGAATCCACGGCTGATGATCCCGTCGAGCACCATCAACGCCGGGGCCACCTCCCCTTTCAAGGCGTGGTCCACGATGGTGAAGTAGGTGGTGTGGTCCAACACGTGCAAGTGTTCCGCCACCACCTCATAGGTCAGGTTGCGGCCGGCGAACGCCACCAACTGGTCGAAGATGCTCAAGGCATCGCGGAGGGCGCCGTCCGCCTTTTGGGCCACCACGTGCAGGGCGGCCTCCTCGGCCGTCACCCCTTCTTGCGCGCAAATGCCCTGCAAGTGCTTCACCATGTCCTCCACTGTGATGCGGTGGAAATCGAAGATCTGGCAGCGGGAGAGGATGGTCGGCAGGATCTTGTGCTTCTCGGTGGTCGCCAAGATGAACACCGCATGGGGCGGCGGCTCTTCGAGCGTTTTCAAGAACGCGTTGAACGCCGCCTGGCTCAGCATGTGCACCTCGTCGATGATGTACACTTTGTATTTGCCCTGCTGCGGGGGAATGCGGACCTGGTCCACGATGGAACGGATGTCCTCCACCTTGTTGTTCGACGCGGCGTCGAGCTCAAACACATTGAAGGCTTGGTCCTCGTCGTGACCGGCTTCGAAGGCATTGATGGCGCGCGCAAAGATCCGCGCCGACGTGGTCTTGCCCACGCCACGGGGGCCGCAGAACAGGTAGGCCTGCGCGATTTGGTTGCTCGCAATCGCTTGTTGCAGCGTGCGGGTGATGCCCGCTTGGCCGACCACCGCGTCCCAATCTTGCGGCCTGTATTTCCGTGCGCTGACGGTGTATTGTGCTTGCTCCATGCCCGTGTTCGTTCTGCGAATATCGGGGGGCTTTCAGGCCAAAACAACCTCCGTTTTCAACAATCGCCCCACATCATCCCCTCGGCCCGCCCCACCAATTCCGAGGCAGCACCACGGCGAGACGCCGCGGCACCTTGTCGGCATCGACGGGGTGCGGAAATTCCGTCGCCCTGCCGGCCTGCGTCGCGCGGTCCCTGCGGTGGAACGTGAGCTCCAGCAAGGGCGGCACTTCCACATTCCGCACCCGCTTGAGCGGGAGGTAATTGTTCGGATGGGCGTGGACCACGCGGTGGGTGACGAGCAGCCGATCGAGGGCGGCTTCCGCGATTTAGCGCATCCCGGGGTGGGCCTACAACTCCACGTCCTGGAACTCAATGACCAGGATGCGAAACCGGTTCAGGACCTCCGTGGTGGCGTTGAACAGGAGCTCGTACTCGGTGCCTTCGATGTCGATTTGGGCCATCAGACCGGCCTCCTCCGGCAGCTGCGCAGACGCCACCCACTGCATCCAACCCAACCGCTCAGGCCGCCCTGCTGCGCCAACGAATTGCGGGGTAAACTGCGCGCCATCAGCACCAGCCAAGCCCGACCCGGGACCTGCAACCGACGCATCCGCCATGAACACCTGCATGCCGCGGGCATGGCAAGCTTGCTCAAACGCGCTCGAGTCCGCGACCCCGGGAGAAAACAGCGCCTGCCCCCTTCCAAATCGTCGGGCACCAAATAGCCGCCATCGCATGGCCCGCCCAACCGCATAGGTGGGACGTCTGTCCGCTCCGGGTGAAGGCGGTCGATGAACCGCTGAAATTGGGGCTTGCGTTTGCCCGTGTACACCCATCCGTAATGCTCTCCGAGCCCTGTAATCACACGCTTCCAAGCCTGTTTGTTCGCCGCGCCGTAAAAATAGCCGAACTTCGCGGCCACAAAAGCTTGGAATTCAGCTTTTGCTCGTGTACTTTTGCGCCCCACTAATTAAAAACTGTTCACATGAACCGTTACGAAACTGTTTTCATCATGACTCCCGTGCTGTCTGCCGAGCAGGTAGCGGAAACAGTTGAGAAGTTCCGTGCGATCCTCAAGGAATCTGGTGCGACCATGATCCATGAAGAAGCATGGGGATTGAAGAAGTTGGCTTACCCCATTCAGAAGAAGTCCACGGGCTTCTACCAGCTGTTGGAGTTCGAAGTCGATCCTTCTGCAATCTTGCCCTTCGAGACTGAATTCCGTCGGGACGAGCGGATCATCCGCTTCCTCACCACCCGCATGGACAAGCACCACGTTGCCTACGCTGAAACGCGTCGCAACAAGAAGTCGAATGCTGCTCCGGCAGAAAACGAAGCGCAAGCTTAATCCCGATCATCATGGCTGACAAGAACGTACGCTACCTGAATCCGATCAACATTGATACGCAGAAGGAGAAGTACTGCCGCTTCAAAGTGAAGGGCATCAAGTACATCGACTACAAGGATCCGGATTTCCTCTTGATGCTTTGCAACGAGCAAGGCAAAATCCTCCCCCGCCGTCTGACAGGAACCTCCCTGAAGTACCAGCGGAAAGTGGGACAAGCCATTAAGAAGGCGCGCCACTTGGCCCTCCTTCCTTACGTTGCTGACAACCTCCGTTAATTCCGACGATCATGGACATCATTTTGAAGCAAGACGTCGAGAACCTCGGCAACAAGCACGACATCGTGACCGTGAAGGCGGGTTATGCTCGGAATTTCCTGATTCCCCAGGGCATGGCTGTCGCAGCGACTCCCTCTGCGCGCAAAGTCGTCGCTGAAGTGGTCCGCCAGCAAGCTCACAAAGAGACCAAGGCCATCGATCAAGCGAAGGGCTTGGCTGAAGCACTCGGCAACCTCACCGTGAAAATCGGTGCGAAGGCGGGTGAGAGCGGCAAAATCTTTGGATCGGTCAACACCATCCAAATCGCAGAAGCCATCCAGGCTGCGGGGTACGACATCGAGCGCAAGCAAATTGCGTTGGCTGAAGACACCGTCAAGGAGTTGGGCTCTTACGAAGCAACGGTTAAGGTTTACCGGGACATCAAAGCAACCGTCAAGTTTGACGTGGTTGCCGACTGATGCACCTTATCGCATAAAGAAAAGCCACCCGGTGTTCCGGGTGGCTTTTTTCATGGCGTAATTTTGGGAGAACCATGCGATTTGAACTGCACAGTGAATTCGAGCCCACGGGCGACCAACCGGCGGCGATTGCGGATTTGGTCCAAGGCCTCGACGCGGGCACACCGGCGCAAACCCTCCTCGGGGTCACGGGATCGGGGAAGACCTTCACCGTGGCCAATGTGATCGAACGCACGCAGCGGCCGACGCTGATTTTGAGCCACAACAAGACCCTTGCCGCCCAGCTGTATAGTGAGTTCAAGGAGTTTTTTCCGAACAACCTCGTCGAATACTTCGTCAGCTACTACGATTACTACCAGCCGGAAGCGTTCATTGCCGCGACCAACACGTACATCGAGAAGGACCTCGCCATCAACGAGGAGATTGAAAAGCTGCGGTTGAGCACGACGAGCGCGCTGCTGAGTGGGCGACGGGATGTCATCGTGGTGGCGAGCATCAGCTGCATTTACGGCATCGGCAACCCGGTCGAGTTCCACAAGAGCGTCATCCCGCTTGCGGTGGGCCAAAGCATCCGGAGGGATGCGTTGTTGTACACGTTGACGCAGAGCTTGTACCACCGGACCCGAGCGGAATTCAAGCGCGGTTCGTTTCGGGTGCAGGGCGATACCGTCGACATTTACTTGGCCTATGCCGATCATGCGTTGCGGGTGGGGTTTTGGGGCGATGAAATCGAGTCGCTGTCCACGATTGACCCCGTGCATGGCACCACGTTGCACACATTTGAGGACATCGTGATCTACCCGGCGAACCTCTTTGTTTCGAGCAAGGAAACCACGTCGGATGCGGTTTGGCAAATCCAACAAGACCTCGAAGCGCAGACCCGTTTTTTCAACCAAAGCGGGCGCATCATCGAGTCGAAGCGGTTGAAAGAACGGACGGAATACGACCTCGAGATGATCAAGGAAATCGGCTTCTGCAGTGGGATTGAAAACTACTCGCGGTACTTCGATCGGCGCAAACCGGGGGAACGGCCGTTCTGCCTCCTCGACTACTTCGCCAAGGACTTTTTGCTCGTGGTGGATGAGAGCCACGTGACGGTGCCGCAGATAGGGGCCATGTTTGGGGGCGACCGGTCGAGGAAGGAATCGCTTGTGGATTATGGCTTCCGCCTGCCCTCTGCCTTGGACAACCGCCCGTTGAAGTTTGATGAATTCAACAACCTGCTGAACCAAACCATCTTCGTTTCAGCCACCCCGGCAGATTACGAACTCGAGCAGAGCGAAGGTGTGGTGGTGGAGCAGGTCATCCGCCCAACGGGATTGCTCGACCCGCCGATTGAGGTGCGGCCGTGCGCGCACCAGGTCGATGACTTGGTGGGGGAGATCCGGAAGACCATCGCGGCAGACGAGCGGGTTTTGGTCACCACCCTGACCAAGCGGATGGCAGAGGAACTCACGAAATACCTCGAGCAGCTGAACATCCCGACGCGCTACATCCACAGCGATGTGAAGACGCTGGACCGGGTGGAGATATTGCGGCAGCTGCGCGATGGGGCCTTTGACGTGCTCGTCGGCGTGAACCTGCTGCGGGAGGGGCTCGACTTGCCTGAGGTGTCCCTGGTGGCCATCATGGATGCCGACAAAGAAGGGTTCCTGAGGAGCAACCGGTCCTTGACACAGACCGCTGGGCGTGCTGCGCGGAATGTGAATGGCCGCGTCATCATGTATGCGGACCAAATCACAGACAGCATGGCCCAAACCATAGAGGAAACCCAACGCCGGCGCTCGAAGCAAGAGGCCTACAACGAGGCCCATGGGCTGGCGCCGAAGCAGATCGTCAAGAAACGCCGTACCCTCTTCGAGCAAAACGCACTCATCGAAGACCGGCCTAAAAACTACGCGGCAGAGCCCGCACCCGCCGCCATGGCCGCGTCCGACCCGGTGGTCGCCTCCATGGACAAGGCCGGGCTGGAAAAGCTGGCTGCTCGGACGAAGAAAGCCATGGAACAGGCCGCCAAAGACATGGAGTTCATGGAAGCGGCACGGCTGCGCGATGAATACTTTGCCCTGAACGAATTGATTGCCTCCCGCTGATGCCCCTCGGAAACCGCCTCCCCGCTCCTGCCGACTACGCCAGTGCCCCGACCGTTCCGGTGCGCGTGGTGCTGGAGGACATCCGTTCTGGAGCCAACGTCGGCTCGTTCTTTCGGACGGGCGACGCCTTGCGACTCGAAGGCTTGGACCTGTGTGGCTACACCGCCCATCCGCCCCACAAGGACATCCTGAAAACCGCGCTCGGCGCGAGTGAACACGTGCCTTGGCGCGCCTACGCCACGACGGAGGAGGCGGTGGCTGCTCTGCGGGCAGACGGATACCGCATCGCCGCCATCGAGCAGCTCGAAGGCAGCACGGACTTGAATGATTGGCAACCGGTCAGCGGCGAAAAGTGGGCGCTCATCTTTGGCAACGAGGTGCGGGGCGTCCAACGGTCCACGTGTGAGGCGGCCGATGTAGTGCTGGAGTTGCCTCAATTCGGGGTGAAGCAAAGCTTGAACGTGAGCGTATGCGGCGGCATCGTCCTGTGGCACGCCTGCCAGCGCATCGGCCTGCCCTCAGTCGGCTAACCACCCGGTCACGGGCATACCCAACCAGCGCTCAAGCGCCTTGCGCAGGGACTTCTTTTCCCGGTCAGTCAGGTTCTTGATCCGGGCCGACCCGTGGTGTTGGCCTTCCATCAAGAACACCAAAGCGTCCCGATCAGCGAGGTGCGATTCCGTCAGCCCTGTGGCGCTCCACGTGTCATCCGCCCCGTTGATGACCACAAAGGCATCGGCTGCGTCCGCCGTCCAATCCCACACGCGCTCGGCCAACTCCCCGCCGTCGTAAGCCACGTCCACTCCCGCGGGGGAGAAGATGGCCGAAGGGTTGGCCTCGCCAGCAAGGGCCTGGATCAACTCCCCAAACGGCGCAACCTCATACCCGTAGTAGCCGAACTCCCGTGCACACTGGTAATAGTGCGACCCGTAGTCCACCATGCTTTCATCCGAGAAAAAGGCGAGTCCACTGACTTCCAAAAAGTGGTCCAGCACCTCGTCCAACGGAGCGTCCGCCGGCGGCAGATCCTCGCACGACGCTCCCCATTGCCAAAACGAAAAAGGGTACTCCAACACCGCGTATTCAAACGCCTCTTCAAACGTCAAGTAATCACCAAACTTCGACCCCTCCCCCTTGGCGTACCACTTCAACCGGAGCATGCTCGCTTCGCGCTCCTCGAGGATCCGACGTTGGACGGCCTCGATGCCCGCCCGACAATCCGCCTCACCGTGGCTCCGCAGGGAGCTGTAAATGCGCGGATCCTCCAGCGCCAAGTTCACCGGGGCCACATACGGCACGCTCACCGCCACATCCTCTGGATAGAAATAGCGGTAGAAAATCGTGGTCTGCCCCCCTTTGCTGATGCCCGACGCGAGCCAGGGACCGGTGAACCAGTCGGCAAAAAGCGTCCGAATGCGGTGCAAGTCAGCCGCCGCCTGCGTGATGTTGAGGTAGGAGTAATCCAGCGCTTCGGGCACGCTCGCTCCGTAGTACCGGTGCTCCACAATCAACTGGTTGCCGCCGATGGCCGTGGTCAATTCAGCGGGGTATTGAAACCCGCGGTTGTACCCTTCTGTGACCAGCACCGTAGGGCGCTCCGGATCTTGTTGGGCCAAAAAGACCCGCTGATAAAACGTCCCCGCTTCCGGGTTGGAGTGGTCAATCGGCTGCTCCACCTCCAAGGCGTATGCCGCTTCAAACCCAGGCATCGCCTCAAGCTGCTCAAAGCGCACCCCTTCAAGGTCAAAGAGGTAGTCCTCGAGCTGCGCGCCCTGCGCAACCACCGTTCCCAACCAGCCCACACACACCATGCACACCACCGTCCACTTTTTCATGCGTCGTCGATTTTGAATCTGCAACTTACTCCAGACCCCTTGCTGGGGCAAAAAAAAGTCCCGGCCTACTTGCGCGGCCGGGACTCTTCCAATGTTTCGAAATGTTGATTGCCTCAGAAGCCGAGCTGCTCGCGGAAGTCGCGGAACTCCAAGTCCCGCTCCGCCTTCTCGCGCAGTGAGCCATCCTTTGACAAGGCTTCGGTCAAGTGCGTCTTCACGCCTGCACCGTCGTTCAAACGGGCGCATGCGATGGCCATTACGTAGCTGGCCACTGCACTGTCGTCTTCAGCGTTTTCCAACACCGTCTTCGCTCCAGCGGCATCGCCGTTGAGCAATTTCGCCAAGGCCACATTCACTGTGTTCTCCCGGCCCATGTTGCTGAGCGCTGAACCGTAGTCGCCCTTTTGGATGAGGATGATGCCCTTGTTGAATGCCACTTCAGGTCCTGCACCCGCAGCTTCGTTGAAGAGCGTCATGGCGCCGTCGACGTCCCCCTCCAAGCGCTTGATCGCGCCGAGGTTGTTCAACACCGCCTTGTCTCGGGTCACCGCCAGCGCTGCATTGAATTGCTCCTTCGCTTGGTTCATGCGGCCCATCTCCATCAAGCACCAACCGGCGTTGTTGAAACCGCGGAAATCGTCGGCGTGAACGCGGGCAGCGTTTTGGTAGATGACCAATTTGTCGTTCAAGTCTTCAAACAAGGTTGCTGCGAACAAGAGCTCCTCCACCGTCAAGATGTCGGGGTTGGACTTGCTGAGGTCCATCAACTCTTCGTCGGTGTAGCCTTCCACGTCGTAGCTCACCACGAGCTTGGAGCGGCGCAACTCCGGCAGGATGTTGTCCTCGATCTCGCGGTAGGTCTTCGCGATGTTGCGAATCTCCTCCTCCCGCTTGTTCTTGTCCGTGTACATGCTGAGCACGCGGAGGATCAAGTCCTTGTCGGCCATGCTCGAAGCGCTCACGAGGGACTTGAAGCCTTCCCAGTCCTCGCCTTTGGGCACCAACTGGAAGAACGACTCCACCAATTCAGCCTTGCGGCGCGTCACTTCGCGGGCCATCGCGTCAGAAGCCGTCTCCGCGCGCTCGGCGGCGAGGTTTTCGTTGAGCGAAATCTCTCCTTCCGGGGAGGCGTACGCTTCGATGCGGGTGCCGGTCAAGGTCACGCTGTCGGCCTCGAGGGACAACTCAATGAGGGAAATCAACTCCTTCCAATCGTCGTCGCGCAGCTCCGAAGAACGCACGATGGAGCGGTTCACTTGGTAGTTCAAGGTCGCTTCTTGCGTGTACGAAAGCACGCGCTCGAAGGCGTCTGGCACCAAGATGAACCGGTCTTCTGGTTGCACCCACATCGGAGTGGTGATCACGCCCGAACCCACCACATAGGGCTCAAACGTCGCTTCTTTCGACCCCTTGCTGCCGGTGATGGCAATGGACAACGTACCCGCATCCTCCATGGCCGCCTCGAAAGGGATTTCAGCCGTGTAGGTGAAGGACTTGCCGTTCTCGAAAGGCACTACCGTGAAGTTGCCCGCAGCATCTTCGCCTTGGAACCCTTGGGGCTCAAATGAAGCCGATCCGCCCTCCCAAGTGAGGATGGGCGTCGCCTCCATTTTGACTTTTTTGGCAAAGTACTTCGGCGGGAATTTCCCCGTGACGGTCAATTCCACCACATCGCCGCGGAGGATGAGCGGTTCCGGAGAAGCCTCCAATCCGAGGGCTTCAATTTCTTTTTCCATGCTCCCCAACCCCGCGCAACCACTGAGGATGACGAGGGATGCGGCTCCCCACAACATGGGGGTGCGGTAAGACTTAAATATAGCGTTCATGCTTTCGTATGAAAGGTCAAAATTCGGTGCAAAACTAATCAATTCAAGCCACCTACGCGCTATGCACGACTCCCATTGAAGAGAACTTCTTGATTCGGGCGTCGATTCGCTTCGATGCGTCCATCGGCATCAACTTCGCGAGGTGCTCTTGGATGGTGGTTTTCAAAGTGGCGTACATCGCCTCGCGGTCCGCGTGCGCCCCGCCGAGTGGCTCCGGGATGATGCCGTCGATGAGCTGGAGTGCGAGCATGTCCTCGCCG
Source organism: uncultured Flavobacteriales bacterium (assembly GCA_965657495.1). Taxonomy (GTDB): domain Bacteria; phylum Bacteroidota; class Bacteroidia; order Flavobacteriales_D; family Sanyastnellaceae; genus JALQTD01. The sequence goes on along the minus strand of CBFHPD010000144.1, from coordinate 5,187 downwards.
GTCAAGCGCAACGCTTCGGCCGCTTCCTTTTTGTGGTCCCAGTTGCGCCACAGGATGGACGAGCAGCTCTCCGGGCTGATGACCGAGTACCACGTGTTTTCCAACATCAACACGCGGTCTCCGATCCCGATGCCCAAGGCCCCGCCCGAAGCCCCCTCACCGATGACGATGCAGATGACCGGAACGGTGAGTTGGCACATTTCAATGAGGTTGCGCGCAATGGCCTCGCCCTGGCCGCGCTCCTCCGCCTCGAGCCCTGGAAAGGCACCGGGGGTGTCGATGAGCGTAACGATGGGGCGGTTGAATTTCTCGGCGAGTTTCATCAACCGGAGCGCCTTGCGGTACCCTTCCGGATTCGCCATGCCGAAGTTGCGGTATTGGCGCATCTTCGTGTTGACGCCTTTTTGTTGGCCTATGAACATCACGGGCTGGTTGTCCAAAAAGCCCCAGCCGCCCACCATGGCCTTGTCATCCTTCACGTTGCGATCACCGTGCAGCTCTTCGAACCGGCCACCAGTAATCGCTTCAATGTAACTCAACGTGTACGGACGATCGGGGTGGCGGCTCACCTGCACCCGTTGCCAAGGCGTCAGGTTGCCGTAAATCTTCGAGGTGACCTCCGCGATCTTGCCCTCAAGGTCTGCGACGGTGGAAAGCATGTCCACATCGCTCTGCTCCTGCAGTTCCCGCGCTTGCGCCAGCTGTTCGTGCAGCTTTTGAATGGGTTCTTCGAAATCCAAGTAGTTCATGGACGATCAGGTTTGAAGGGCCAAATATCCGAACAAGCAGACGGAAACAGCAACCTCCCCGCCACTATTCCTTCAAGTGCGCGACCATTTGGCGCACGGCTCGGCCGCGGTGGCTGATGGCGTTCTTTTCGGCTGTCGTCATCTCGGCGAAGCTCCGCTGCTCGCCGTCGGGTTGGAAGATCGGGTCGTAGCCGAAGCCTTGGGCGCCGGAGCGGGCGGACAGGATTTGGCCCGTGCACACGCCTTCGATGAGGCGCTCCTCGCCCGCCCGGATGAGGCAGATGGCGGTGCGGAACTGGGCGCTGCGGTCGGCTGCGCCTTCGAGCTCGGCGAGGACGCGGTCCATGTTCGCCTCGGGGTCTTTGGCGCCGCCGGCGTAACGGGCACTCAGGACGCCGGGGGCGCCGGAAAGGGCCGTGATTTCGAGGCCGGTGTCGTCGGCGAAGCAATCGAGTCCGTAATGTTCGACGACGTGGCGCGCCTTGATGCGGGCGTTGCCTTCGAGCGTCGGAGCGTCCTCCACGATGTCCTCGTGGCAGCCGATGTCGGTCAGGGATTTGACGGCGTAGCGCGGGCCGAGGAGGGCTTGCACTTCGGCGACTTTGTTCGCGTTGTTCGTCGCGAAGACGAGGGTCAAGGGAGGGGTCGTTTCCATTTTCCAGAAGGGGTTGTGTCCAAAACGCGGAACTCCACACGGCGGGGCGCGTGGTGTTTGGGAAGCGTGTCTTTGAGGGCGAGGCGCAGGGCCTCGGCTTCGGCAGGGGTGCCGGTGCCGTGGACGGCGAGGACGACTTCGAAGCCGAGGTCGGGGTGTGGGGCGCCGTAGGCTCGGCAAGGGCGGGGGGTGATTTGGCCTGCAGCCGCTTCCACCTCCTCCGGATGGACCTTGACGCCGCCCGAATTGATGACGTCATCCGCCCGGCCCTTCCACACGAACGCGCCCGTGCCCGTGCCCGTGAGCTCCACCACATCGCGCGTGGCCAACTCGCCCGCGAACAAATGCGGTGCCCGCAGGTGCAAGCAGCCCGCCACATCGGCCCGCACCTCCACCCCGCGCACGACCCGGAACGCCGGCTCAGCCGGCTCCGGCCACAACCGCCGCACCGCGATGTGGCTGATCGTTTCCGTCATCCCAAACGATTCCCAGACCTCCCCGTCCGTCCGCACGCCCCCCTCCGCCGGCGCCCCGCCGAGCAGCAACTTCCCCACGCCCCTCACCCCCTCCCCGGAAGCCCGTGCCTGCATCGGCGTCAGCGCCGCAAACTCAGTCCCTTCCGGCGCCACCACCCGCGCCCGGGGCTCCACCGCCTCCAACCGCCACCCGCCCTCGATCGCCCGCACCAGCATCATGAAACCGCCCACGAACGCCACCGGCATCGCGAGCAGCGCCCGCGTCCCCTCCTCCAGCCCCAGCACCTCCGCCGTCCGCTCAGCACTTGCCCGCATCGCCTCCTTGCCATGCACAACGGTCCGCGGCGCCCCCGTCGACCCGGAAGTCCGCAGCGCCACCTCATCGCCCCCATCAAACCACCGTTCCACCGCCCGCCCCACGTCCTGCGCCCACGCCTCGCCCGGCAGGTCCACCGCCCGCAGCTCAGCCGTCAGCGGCCATTCCCGCCCGCCGATTACCAAGCGCGCCCCCATCCCCCGTCTCCGTAACGCAACACACCGCCCTCCACCACCAACGGCCCCTCCACGTTGTTCGCAAACAACCCACCCGTCCCCAACCCTTGGGGCAGGACTTCCGGTTCGTCCAACACCGCATCGGCCGTCCATTGCGCGATGGCATTCAGCCCCACGTTCGATTCCAGGGCCGACGTCGCCCACCACCCCGCTCCCACTTCCGCAGCCAAATCGATCCAGTGATTCGCCTCCTTCAACCCGCCCACGAGGCTCGGCTTGAGCACCACGTAGGCCGGCCTCACCAGCCCCAACATCCCGCGCCGCAACTCCGTCGTCGCCAACCCGATGAGCTCCTCGTCAAGGGCGATGGGCAGCGGGCTCGCCGCCACCAGCTCCGCGAGCTCCTTCCAGTTCCCGGCCTTCAGCGGCTGTTCAATGCTGTGCAGCCCAAACTCAGCAAGGGCTTCGCATTTCTTCAAGGCCGTCCACCCCGTTTCCGGCCGGCTGAACGCGCCGTTCGCATCCACCCGCAGCACCGCCTCCGGCCCCGCGGCCTCCCGGATGGCCCGCACCAGCTCGAGTTCCTCCTCAAACGGCATCGTTCCCACTTTCCACTTCAAGGTGGTGAACCCCTGGGCCAGTTTGTCCTTCGCTTGCCCGAGCATGGCCTCGGCCGTGTCCATCCAAATCAATCCGTTGATGGGCAAGGTGGTTTCGCCGTGCACAAAGGGGCCGTCGAACAGGATGCGCTCGCCCGGGGTCAAGAGGTCGATGAGCGCCATCTCCACCGCGAACCGCACCGCCGGTTGCGAATCCGGAACGCCGTTGGGGTCCAAGGTGCCCGAGGCCGCCAAGGCTTTCAGCGTGCGGGCGGCGCGCAGCGGGTGCTCGGGGCTGAGTCCAGGAATGAGGGAGCATTCGCCCACGCCCACCCGGCCATCCGGGTGGCGCGCCTCGATGAACCACGTGGGCTTCGAGGTCAAGGTGTCGCGCGAGGTGCGCGCCGGCGCATGGAAGTGAAGTGGGTGATCGGTCACCCGGATGTCGAGGCCCTGCATCATGGAAACGGCGGTTGGATGGCGGCGAGGAACAGGAAGAATGCGGTGACGGCGGTGGACAGGGCGATGCGCTTGAGTTCGCCGTCGAGCTGCGCGGGCTCCGTGGTTTGGCCCACCCCCACCAGGTGCTTCAAATGGACCAAACCGATGAGGCCGATCCACATCATCCCCCGCCATTGCCCCGCCTCAATTCCCAGGGTGAAGGCCAACAAGGCCGCCCATCCGGTCAGCAGCAGCGCCGCGTGGTAGCCTTTCGCCCGGTCGAAGCCCATCCGGGTCACCAAGGTGTGCTTGCCCGCGGCCGCATCCCGCTCGTGATCCCGCATGTTGTTCAGGTTCAGCACGGCCACGCTCATCGCTCCGGTGAACGTGCCCGGCAGCAGCCAGCTCCACGACCAGGTGCCGCTGGCGAGGAAGGCCGTGCCCGCGACGCCCACCCAGCCGAAGAACACCATCACCGCCAAGTCGCCCAGCCCGCGGTACCCATAGGGGTTCTGGCCCGCCGTGTATTTGTACGCCGCAGCGATGCCGGCGATGCCCGCCGCAATGACGCCCAACGCAGGCAGGAACAGTCCCCGTCCGCGCAAGGCCCACCACACCGTCGCCAAACCCGCCACCAAGGCGGCCGCCGCCAGCCCATACACCGCGCGCTTCATCGCCGTGCGGGTGATCCGCCCTGAGGCCACTGCCCGGTCAGCGCGCTCCGGCCCGTCCGCCCCGTTCTCGGCATCGCCCAAATCGTTGGCGTAATTCGAAAGCACCTGCAGCAACAGCACCGTCACCAAGGCGCCGGCGAAGACCGCGAAGAAATGCCCTTGGTCACTGGCGGGATCGAAGCCCACCGCCGCACCCATCATGACACATGCACTGGCGAGGGGCAAGGTCCGCAACCGCGCTGCTTGGATCCAATCGTTCATTTGGCCTCAAAGGTACGCGGCAGCGCGGCCATCAGCCGTTGAAACATCCGGTGACTTGCCTCCGGGTCCGTTTCCAAGGCCAAAACCCGCACGCCCTCCCCGCCGAGCAACCACCGCATCCCGTCCACCACCGCCTCCACCCCATCGGCCCGCCGAAAATCCGCCCCCACACTCCGCGCCGCATGCGCCAAATCGCGCCGCCCGCCCGCGCGGCGCGTCCGGCACTCCCCGCCCTCAAAGTACCGCTCCAACACGCCCGTTCGCTCCGGCCCGTCGAGCCACCGGAAAATCTCGCCTCCCCCATTGTCCACCACCACCACCCGCAGGTTCCGCGGCGCCGGATCCGTCCACATCCCGTTCAAGTCGTACAAAAACGCCAAATCCCCGCTGACCAACACGACGGGCGCGTCCGGATGCGCCAGCGCTTCCCCCACCGCCGTCGCCGTGCAGCCGTCGATGCCGGCCACCCCGCGGTTCGCGTGCACCCGGCGGGCGGACCATTCCACGAACTGTGCATACCGGGCGCCGGTGCTGTTGGCCACGTGCACTGCGGCATCGGCAGGCACCGCGGCCGCCACGGCCTGCCAGGCCTCCCAATCGGTGAAGGCCGTGTCCGCCGGCTCGGGAGCTGCGAACGCCCAACCCGCCGGTCGCGCCGTGCTGGCCGCCACCCACCGGTCGAGCACCGCTGCCGGCTCATCCGTCGGCAGGTGTTCGAGCGTACCGAAGACGTCCCACGCCTGGTCGCCGAGGTGCACATGCCGCACCCCCGCCGCAGTGAGCCCGTTCCGCAGGGCCTTGCTCATCGGCGGCCCACCCACCGTCACCACCACCTCGGGC
>CBFHPD010000143.1:0-14036 GCA_965657495.1 uncultured Flavobacteriales bacterium | reverse complement strand
GGAATTGCCACGAGGGTGGCCATGTGGGCGCCGCCCACCCGGTCCGGCATGATGACGTTTTGGGCGCCCGCTACCCGCAGTTTCTTCACGGCATTGCGGTCCGATGCCCGGGAGATGAGGAGCAGGTCGGGGTTCTGCTCCCGGGCTGCGAGCACCACGTACAAGTTTTGCGCGTCGTCAGGCAACGTGGTCAGGAGCGCCCGCGCCCGGGCAATGCCCGCCGCAATGAGGTGCTCGTCGCGGGTGGCGTCGCCTTGGATGACGAGGCATCCCTCGGCCTTCAGCCGCTCCGCCTTGGCCGCATCACTTTCGATGATGACCACTTGGTGGTGGTGCTCCCGGAGTTCCTCAATGGCCTTTTCTCCTACGCGGCCGGCGCCGCAGACAATGACGTGCTGTTCCATGCGTTGAAGGGTTCGTTGGAAGCGAGCGGCTCGGATTTGGTCCCGGTACTCGCCGTTGAAAAAATAATTGGACAAAACCGTGACCGAGTACGCCACGGTCCCCAAACTCCCGAAAATCAGGCCACTCGTGAACCAGCGCCCCGCGGCCGACAACGGCCGAAGTTCGCCAAACCCCACCGTCGACACCGTGATGACCGTCATGTAAATCGCGTCGCGCACACCGTATCCCTCCAGCGACATGAAGCCCACCACGCCCACGGCAAACGCCGAAATGAGCAGGGAGGCCGCAATGACCACGTGGGTGGACAGGCGCGCTGTGAACAGGGATTCGAGGAACTTGCGCACGGCGTTCAGAAGCGTTTTGCGTCCAAGAGGGTGCGCATTGCTTGATGCAAGGCCGCAGCCGCTTCCTGCGCTGCGCGAGCGTAGTCCGCTTCGGATGACGCGTAGAGGATGCCGCGTGACGAATTGACCAGCAGGCCGCACGCGTCGTTCCACCCGGCCTCGGAAACGTCTTCGAGTTTGCCGCCTTGGGCACCCACTCCTGGGACGAGGAAGAAGTGGTCGGGGGCGAGCTCGCGGACCCGGGCGAGCCCTTCAGGTCGCGTGGCTCCGACGACGTACATCAGGTTCTCGGGCGAACCCCACGCCTGGGACCGTTCCACCACGACCTCGTGCAACGGGGGGGCACCGTGGTATTCGAAGTCCTCCGCGCTTGGGTTCGAGGTCAGGGCGAGGAGCACCGTCCAGTGGTTCGCGAAAGCCGTGAAAGGCAGGACGCTGTCGGCCCCCATATACGGCGCCACAGTCACTGCACCCGCACCGAGGCCGTTGAAGAACGCCTCGGCATACCGGGTGGCGGTGGACCCGATGTCCCCGCGCTTCGCATCTGCAATGACCAAGCAATCCGAGGGTACCGCTGCGACGATGCGCTCCAAAGCAGCCCAGCCGGCAGCGCCATACTGTTCGAAGAACGCAAGGTTGGGCTTGAAGGCGACCGCGTGATCGGCTGTGGCGGCCACGATGTCCAGGCAGAAGCGCTCCATGCCCGCGACGCCGGATCCGGCAGCGGCGGGGATGCGCTCGGGAACCGGGTCCAATCCGACGCAGAGGTAAGAGCGCTTGGCTCGAATGGCCGCTACGAGCCGGGATTTGGGTGTGGAATCAAGCATGCTTCAAAAGTTCAGTTTGTTCGGCCAAATGCAAGGCGTCCAACACCGGATCCAAGTCGCCGCCCAAGGTGCCTTGCAGGGCGTGCAAGGTGAGCCCGATGCGGTGGTCGGTCACGCGGCCTTGCGGGAAGTTGTACGTGCGGATTTTTGCCGAGCGGTCACCGGTCGAGACGAGGGATTTGCGCTCGGCAGCTTCTTCGCTGCGCAAGCGATCGCGCTCCGCCTCGTACAAGCGGGTGCGCAGGACTTCCAACGCCTGGTCGTAGTTCGCGTGCTGGGATCGTCCGTCCTGGCACTCCACCACGATGCCCGTGGGCAAATGCGTCAAGCGCACGGCCGATTCGGTCTTGTTTACGTGCTGTCCGCCGGCACCGCTGGCGCGATACGTGTCGCGGCGCACGTCGCTCAGGTTCAACTCCACGTCCACCGCTTCCGCCACCGGGAGGATGGCGACGGTGGCCGCGCTCGTGTGGACGCGCCCTTGCGACTCCGTTTCCGGCACCCGCTGCACCCGGTGCACCCCGCTTTCGAACTTCAATCGCCCGTACACCCCATCGCCGTCGAGCCGCGCCACCACCTCCTTGAATCCACCTACTGTGCCCTCCTGGGCGGAGATGAACTCCACCTTCCACCCTTGTTGTTCGGCATACCGCACATACATCCGGTACATGTCGCCGGCGAACAAAGCCGCTTCGTCCCCGCCCGTGCCCGCGCGGACCTCGAGCATCGCCGATCGGTCATCGGTGGCGTCCCGCGGGAGCAACATGATGCGGCCCGCCTCGAAAGCTTGCTGCAACGCATCCTCCAAACCAGGCAGCTCTTCGCGGGCCAATTCTTTGAAATCCGGTTCATCGCCGCGCAGCCACACTTGGGCCTGCTCCACCTCTGCGTGCAATTGCCGCAGGTGCGCGGAGTGCTCCACGATGGGCTCCAACCGGCGGTACTCGCGCATCATGTCGCGGTACTGGGTTTGGTCCGCAATCACCTCGGGATCGCCCACCCGCTTTTCCACCTCGCGGAAGCGGTCTTCGATGGCCACCAATTTGGCGAGCAAACCAACCACCTCGTTCATGAGCGACTCAGTGGGGGTAAACGAACGTACCGTGTTCGCCCGAAACCGTCACACGCGCAGTCTCCGAGGGTTCGCAGCGGCCGATGATTTGCGCCTCGACGCCCATGGACTGCGCGGTGGCAATGATGGACGCTGCAGCTTCCTCGTCGGTGTAAATCTCCATTCGGTGCCCCATGTTGAACACCGTGTACATCTCACGCCAGTCGGTTCCAGATGAGGCTTGGATCATCCGGAAAAGCGGTGGCGTGTCGAACAGGTTGTCCTTGATGACGTGCACCCCGTCGATGAAATGCAGCACTTTGGTTTGGGCTCCACCACTGCAATGCACCATGCCGTGGATCCTTTCCCGCCATTCCGGCAAAATGGCCTGCACAATGGGGGCATACGTCCGCGTAGGCGACAACACCAATTTCCCCGCATCCAGTGGCACCCCTTCCACGGCGTCGAGCAACCCCTTGTCACCGGTGTACACCCACTGCTCATCGGTTCCAGGATCCACGCTCTCGGGGTACTTCTCCAGCAGGGATTTGTGGAACACATCGTGGCGAGCAGACGTCAATCCGTTCGAGCCCATGCCCCCGTTGTACGCATCCTCCCAGCGGGCTTGCCCCGAACTGGCCAACCCCACCACCACGTCCCCGGGGGCGATGCGAGCATTGTCGATGACTTCATCGCGGCGCATCCGCGTCACCACCGTCGAATCCACGATGATGGTGCGCACCAAGTCCCCCACGTCCGCCGTCTCTCCTCCGGTCGAACGGATGTCCAGTCCCTCCGCCCGCAAATCCGCCAGCAACGACTCCGTTCCCTCGATCAAGGCCTTGACCACATCGCCGGAAATTAAATGCTTGTTGCGCCCGATGGTGCTCGACACCAAAATGGGGCCCGTCGCGCCAACGCACAGCAAATCATCCACGTTCATGATGAGCGCGTCCTGCGCAATGCCCTTCCACACCGACAGATCCCCCGTCTCCTTCCAATACATGTAGGCCAAAGCCGACTTCGTACCCGCTCCGTCCGCATGCATCACAATGCAATGGTCCGGACTCCCTGTGAGGTAGTCCGGAACCACTTTGCAAAATGCCTGTTCAAACAATCCTTTGTCCACACCGGCGATGGCCGCATGGACTTCCTCCTTGCCCGCAGAGACTCCTCGGCTGGCGTATCGGGTGGCTTCCGTCATTCTGAACCTTTGGGTACGTAGTCAAACCGCAAAATCCGGAACACCGTCCGGCGGTTTTTCTGGTGAGCGGCCTCTTTTTCCTCCTCGGTCGCCATGGCCGCGATCTCCGCATCGGTGATCAACAGCTGCTCTTCTCCTCGGCCCACGGCCACAAGGCGCTCAGCATCAATCCCTTTTCCAATCAGGTAGTCCACGCATGTCTGCGCCCGGCGCTGGCTCAACTCCATGTTGGATGCGTTTCCACCGCGGCTGTCCGTGTGCGCCTCAAGTTGGATGACAAACGTCTCGTTCAACTCGAGCAAATCGTACAAATAGTTCAACGAATCTGCTGAGTTCACCTCGTCGTTGATCAGGAGGTCTGCCTGGTTGAAAGGGTACAACACCAATGGCATCGGGTATTCCTTCTCGGTGATTTCTTTCAAGAAGTATTCCCGGGCCATGGTAGTGCTTTCGGTCAATCCCACCGTCGAGAACTTGTCTCCTGTTCCAATGTACCCTTCGTTCTTCACCTCGACCGTGTAGGTCGTGTTCTTCTGGATCTCCTCTTCGCACAAGGAAACACCGCCGTCCGCATCTGCGGTCAACTCCCATGAGTTGCCATCGCTTCCCATCACGGTTACGCTGCCCATCAACGGGATGCCCGTGTCGTAGTCGTAAACGTTCGCACGGAAACAGAATTCAATGGCTGGCAACTCGAAGCTGTACAAATCGTCTTTCCCCTTGCCCCCCGGACGGCCGGAAGTGAAAATCCCGCGGTCCTCTTCCTCACAGAAGATGATGCCGAAATCGTCAGCCGAGCTGTTAAGTGGGTAAGGAAGTACTTCCACTTCCTCGAACTGCATCTCCCCTTCCAGCGGCATCGCCCGGACGATGTCCAAGCCCCCTAATCCGCCGTGGCCATTCGACGCGAAATACAAGGCACCATCGAAACGCATCGCCGGGAACATGTCGTCTTCCGGCGTGTTGATTCCTGCGCCCAAATTCACCGGTTCTCCAAAAGTGTCCTCCCGGTCATCGTATTTCACATACCAAATGTCCTTGCCTCCTTGCCCGCCAGGCATGTCCGAAGCGAAGAACAAGTAGTCCCCCTCGGGGCTCATGGCCGGGTGACCGACCTGTGAGCTGTCGTTCACTTCTCGGTTGACCAAATCCACCAACTCCGAAGGGCCCATGCGCGTCCCCATCACCGAAGACCGGTAAATGTCACACGCGTAGTTGTTGTCATTCTCTACGATGCATCGGGTGAAGAACATCGTCTTGAATTTCTTGTCGAACGTCACCGTTCCTTCATTCGAAGGTGTATTGACTGTGTTGTTCAAAGGCTCGGGTGTGCTCCAGCGGCCCTTCTTATCCTGTTCTGCACGGAACAAGTCCATGAAGCTCTGCCCCGTGATGGGGTCCTCCCCCGACCCCGTGGCCGACTCGCGCGAAGAAGCGAACACCACCTCATCGGACTTCTTCGACGCATAACCTGCGCCGAAGTCGTATGCATCCGAGTTGAGGAGCAGGAGGTTCTGCACCAGGTACCGCGAAGGCGGCTCATCCAACGCCAAGGCGTCGTCATCGGCTTGCTTGATGCGCGCTTGCGCCACAGACGGATCCCCGCCATTCTCTTCGTAAGACTGGAACCATTCGATGGCCTCGTCGAACTCCTGCTGCATCAGCATGACCTCTCCGTAGTGCAGGTACACTTCTGGGTGGTCTTGGCCGTAGCGCAAACCGATGGCTTTGTCGTACCACTCCTCGGCGTCTCCCGGAGTGAGCATGAGCCGGAAGCACTCACCGACCATGTAAGCGCAACGCGCTTTTTCTTCGATGTCGTCCTTGATGCGGGGGTACGCCTTGATGTATTCTTTCGAGGCCTCGAAATAGCCGCCGCGCTCGAAATGCCCGTCGGCTTCAGCCGTGGCATCGGATTGCGCAAGAAGGGACAAGGTGCCCGAAAGGGTAAGCAGGAGGGCAACGCCCATCCGCGATAGAACTACTTGCAGGGTCTGTGGCATTCTGAATCGCTTGATAACAATTGCCGAAAGTAAGACAATGCGTGCAATCTCACGGGGCATGTTGGCAATTTTGGACAAAAAAGCCCGGACTTGCCGGGCTTTTCTTGTTGCGTTTGAATCGATTAACGGGTGAACAACAGTTCAGCGAACTTGGGCAAAGGCCAAATCGCATCGTCCACCACGCGTTCCATCTCCGAGCAGATGGCCGCTAAGCCCTCCAACTTGGGCATGACCTCGTGGGCATACGCCTTCGCCTTGAGCAAGGCCGTCTCCTGCCCTTCGGCGGCGTCGTGCACGGCCTCGAGCTCGTCCGCGGTGCGGTGCAAGTTCTGGATGAGTTCGCCCGCCGTATGGAGCAGGGTGCGCTGGGCGGCGGTCAGGTCGCCCGCCGCTTCGCCAAGGACGGATGCGACGCCTTGGATGTTGGTCACGAGACCGTTTTGGTACTTGATCGCCGCCGGCATGATGACGCTGCGGGCCATGTTCATGAGGACGCGGTACTCGATTTGGCGCTTCAAGATGTAAGCTTCCAAATCCACCTCCACCCGCGCATGCACCTCCTCCGGGCGCAACACGCTCAAATCCTCGAACATTTGCACCACATCGGGTCGCATCAGCACTTCAAGCGCATCCGGCGTCGTCCGCAAGTTCGCCAAGCCGCGGCGCTCTGCTTCCTCCCGCCATTCGTCCGAATACCCGTTGCCCTCGAAGCGGATTGCCTTGCTCTGCGTGATGAGCAATTGCAATTCCTTCAAGATGGCTTCGTCCTTCTTGTCGCCGCCTTCGATGCGGGCGTCCACCGCCGCCTTGAATGCTTCGAGCTGCTCGGACACGATGGTGTTGAGCACCGTCATCGGCACGGCGCAATTCGCGGTGCTGCCCACGGCGCGCAATTCAAACTTGTTGCCCGTGAAGGCGAACGGTGAAGTCCGGTTGCGGTCGGTGTTGTCGAGGAGTGCTTCCGGAATCCGGCCGATCTCCAACTTCAATGCCGTCTTGTCGTCCGGCGTTAAAGCCCCCGCCCCGATGCTCGCCTCGAGGTCGTCGAGGAGCGTGGAGAGCTGCGAGCCGATGAACGCGCTGATGATGGCGGGCGGTGCTTCGTTCGCCCCCAACCGGTGGTCGTTGCCCACACTCGCAATGGACGCCCGCACCACGTCTGCCCGCTTGTGAAGTGCTGCGAGCGTGTTCACGAAGAAGGTCAGGAACCGCATGTTCGTCTTCGGCGTGTTGCCCGGCTTCAGCAGGTTCACCCCGGTGTTGGTACCGAGCGACCAGTTGTTGTGCTTGCCGCTTCCGTTGAGCCCCGGGAACGGCTTTTCGTGCAGCAGCACCCGGAAATCGTGTTTCCGCGCGACCTTCTCCATGATCTCCATGAGTTGGAGGTTGTGGTCGTTGGCCAAATTCGCTTCCTCAAACACCGGCGCGCACTCGAACTGATTGGGAGCCACCTCGTTGTGACGCGTGGTCACCGGGATGCCCAAGCGATGCGCCTCGTACTCGAACTCCTTCATGAAGGCTGTCGCCCGCGCGGGGATGCTGCCGAAGTAGTGGTCGTCCAATTGTTGGCCTTTCGCCGGAGGCGCACCAAACAACGCCCGCCCCGTCATCTGCAAATCCGGGCGCGCCGCAAACAAGCTCTTGTCCACCAAGAAGTACTCCTGCTCCCACCCCAACGTGGCGTTCACCTTCGTGACGTTCTTATCAAAGTACTGGCACACCTCGGTCGCCGCCCGGTCGATGCGGCTCAACGCCTTGAGCAGCGGCATCTTGTTGTCGAGCGCAAAGCCGGTGTAGCTGATGAAGATCGTGGGGATGCAGAGCGTGCTGTCCACCACGAAGGCCGGGCTGGTGGGGTCCCACAGCGTGTAGCCGCGTGCCTCGAAGGTGTTGCGGATGCCGCCGTTGGGGAAGGAACTCGCATCGGGCTCCTGCTGGACGAGCAAGGAACCGTCGAAGCGCTCGATGGCGCGGCCGTCCCCCACAGGTTCGATGAAGCTGTCGTGCTTCTCGGCCGTGGCACCGGTGAGCGGCTGGAACCAGTGCGTGTAGTGCGTCGCGCCGCGGCTGATGGCCCACTCCTTCATGGCCGTCGCGGCTTGGTCCGCCACCTTGCGGTCCAACGGCGTGTGCCGTTCCATGGCCTCCACGATGCTCTTGAACGCCTCGTCGGTGAGGTACTCGCGCATGTTGTGCAGGTGGAACGCGTTCTCGCCGTAGTAGGCCGAGATCTTGTTGTGCGGGCGTTCGCGGTGCTTCGGAACCCGTTCCAAAACATCCTTCAGGGCTTGTTGACGTGCAATGCTCATGATGAAAAAAGTGGTTTGCGGGGCAAAACTACACCCGCAAACCACCCCTTCCGAAAAACAAATGCACTTTTTCTCAACACACCCCCCTCTTTTTTGAGGGGCGCTCACCGAAAAAGGGGGTTTAATTCAAAACCACCCCCTCCCGGCGAGGGTGGGGTCACTCGATTTGCACCCAAATGCCTTCGCGTCCGCGCTCGCCGAAGACCTCGACGTGGTAGGTTCCCGCACCGAGGCCCGAGACCGGGAGGGTCAGGCCGGAGTTGCCGGGAGCGATGGTGCCTTGGTCGACGAAGCGGCCTTGGAGGTCGCGGAGCTGGTAGGTCGTGGGGGCGAACGCCGGGTTCCACAGCAAATTGATTTGGTCCGAAGCCGGGTTCGGGAACGCCGCGAGGCCAGCCGCCTCCACCTCGGGCTCCTCGACGCCCACCACATTCGTCTGGAAGAAGAAGGCCTGTGAAATCGACTTGCCGAAGTCCGGCTCGAACACGTGGAAATTGCCGCTCGCCACCTTCTTCAGGCGGACGTAGCCGGAGCCGTCGTTGTTCGCCCAGAAGCTCATCCCATCGTCGCCGCTGTCGTAGACCGTGAACCGGTAGCAGCCTTGGTTGATGGCGATCGTGTCGCGGAACGTCGTATTCGCCTGGTTGTAGCCGCGGGACCAAACCACGTTCCCCGCCGCATCGGTCAGCTCCACCGTGGTCTCGACCGGCACGAGGTTCGTCTTCGTCCAAACGATGATCCGGTTGTCATCGAGGTCGTTGTACGCCCAGGTCGGCACGCGGTGGAAGGTCGAACGGGCGGTGTCGTTGCCTGGCTCTTCGTCGCCCGCGGCGGTGACCATCACCTCGAACACGAGCGCCTCATCGTCGCCGCCCTCGTGGAAGGTGGGGTCGTCAAAGGGCAGCGCCACCGTTTCGCTCTCGAGGAAGCCGAGGTTGCCTGTCCATTCATAGGTCTGCTCCACCCCGCCGACGATGCGGTAGGTGAAGGTGGCGGCGGTCAGCGGCTCGGAGCCGTTGTTGCGGAGGATGATTTCGGGTGACTCGCACACCGGGTTCACGCGGCTCTTGAGCTTGAAGTCCGAGGGGCTGAGGACTTCCGTGACTTCGGCATCGGAGGCCATGTTGGGCGGGCCGTAGGCGATGATTTGGCCTTCCATGCGGTAGTTGCCATCCGGATCCCACGTGATGTCGTAATCCACGGTGAAGGGCTCATCCGGCGACACCAGCGGCGTGAGCTCGAACGTGCGGGTGTCCACCAGCGCGCCCGGGCACCACCCCGCGCGGTCGTAAATCCACGTGCCGCCCTGCGGGTAGAGCGCGTTGTCGGCGCATTCCCGCATGATTTCCCACGTCCACTCCGGCTGGCCGTTCACCTCGACCGTGTGCAGGTTGTCGCAGAACTCGCCGCAGTTGTTGCCGGTTCCGAAGCCGTGGCCGCTGGCGCGGGTGACGAGGCGGAACATCGACTCGCCGGGTTGGGGCGTGAAGGTGTGGTCGACGATTTGGTCGTCGAAGGTGTTGAGGTTGATCGTGCCGTGCCAGAAGGACTCGACGCGTTGCACGTCGCGCGGGGGCGTTCCGTGGATGAAGGCGAACTTGAGGTCGAGCAGTTCTTGCCAGTTGCCGGCTTCGAGTTCGACGCTGTCGCGGAGCAGCGGCAGGTAGTCGGTCACATCGACCACCCAGGTCCAGCCGTCGGGGCCGAGGGTCAGGTTGATGCCGTAGGGCGTGATGTACCGGGCGAGCTCGTAGCGATCGACGACTTCGAAGGGCACGCCGTAGTAGGTGACCTGCTCGTTTTCGTAGACCGTGGGGGTGCCGGGGATGGGGGCTGTGGCGAGCGTCTCGCCCTCGGGGGTGCGCGTGATGATTTGGCTTTCAACCGGATAGCCGTAGGCCAAATCCACCCACACCGCCGCATTGCCGTCCGCCGCCCACTCCGACACGCTCACCGGCGCCTTCGGTTCCAGGACATCCACCGTGTACGTCACCGGCTCGCCCAGCGTCGCGCCGGT
The DNA here is from genome assembly GCA_965657495.1 of uncultured Flavobacteriales bacterium. GTDB lineage: Bacteria > Bacteroidota > Bacteroidia > Flavobacteriales_D > Sanyastnellaceae > JALQTD01. The sequence goes on along the minus strand of CBFHPD010000143.1, from coordinate 3,876 downwards.
CACCCAGCCGAACGACGGCTTGCGCTCCGCCGCGTACGGCCCCTCGTCGAGGAAGGCCTCGGCGCCCGGCAGCATGCGCCGCCCCGCGTTGCCGTGGAGCCAACCCGCATCCGTCGGTTCACCGTTCGCTGCATCGAAGCTCTCCCGAAACGCCAAATCCGCCGCGTGCGGATGCCCGCCGAGCTCTGTACTCCCCCGCCATTCCGCGATGGTCGCCCCATCGAGCGCCGCCGTCCACACCCGGAACTCCTCCACGTCGCCGCGGTAGAAGTTGCCGGTGCCCGGGCCGTTCGAGCCGATGAAGAACGACACGACTTCCCCGAACAGGTTGTCCTTGTCCGTGCCATCGAGCCACAGCTCGCCGTTCAAGTAGATGGCCATCGTGCCCGCCGTGGCGTCCTTCGTGAACGCCCAGTGGTTCCACTGCCCTTCATAGTCTGCCGCGCCCGCGGCCGCGAAGATGCGGTCGTAGCCGCCGTCGTAGCCGGCATCCCAGTAGACGCTGCCGTTCGACCACGGGAGGTGGACGTTGAGCTCGCGCTGGCCGGCCGCGTTGAGGCCTTCGAAGATGCTGTTGTTTTCAGGCTGGAACTCGGGGGTGCCGCGCTGCCAGCACTCAACCGTGACTTGGTCGTTGAGGGCCGCCAGGGCGGTGGGATCGACTTCAAGGTGGTCACCGCCATCGAGGGCGAGGTAGTGGCCGGTGGAGGAGGCGGTCCAGGTTTGGCCTGCAGCCGCTTCCGTTCCCCAAAACTCGTCCGCCGACCAACCGCCGCCGTCCCACGCGCACTCCACCACCACGGGCGACGCGCCATCCCACGTCCACGGCGTGTCGAAGGCCCAGTAATTCGTACCATTCGCCGCAAGGCCCGCGTACGCCTCGGTCCAATCGGCCTCCACGAAGCCGGTCAAGGTGTCGGCCGGCGCGTGGGCGAGGCGGACCTGCACCCGCGTGGCGCCCGTCATCGTCGCGTCCCACGGCAGGTAGAAACCGTCCACCGGGCCGGCCGGCAGCTGCATCGCGTTCAGTTCATCGGCGCTCCACACCCACTGGGCGCGGCCCGCACCGCCTTCGGCAGCCGCGAAGGGCGCTCCGGGCATCTCCGGCGAGGAGTTGCCGCCGGCGATGGCGTAGGCTTGCTCGATGGGCGCGTGCGTGAACGTGTGCCGCACGGTGTCGTGCAACGCCCCCGCCGTCAGGATGAGCGAATCGGTTTCGAAATCCTGGTCGTTGATCTTCCAGCGCGGCACGGAGAACAGGCTGCTGTCCATCACGCCGGTGTGGTCGAAGAGGTAGCTGTACGTCAGGTAGTCCCACTCGCCGCAAGGGTAGCCGAGGCCGCCCGCCGTGCCTTGCTCGAAGCACTTGAGCGTGTGGTACATGAGCACCTTCGAGTAGCTCTGGCCGTTGTCGCTCTCGGGGAATTCGAACCACCGCCGCCCGGGGCTGTCGTACGCCGTTTCGGGGTTGTTCTGGGCTTCCCAGGTGTACGTCTGAACCCAGGTCGTGTCCTGGGAGCTTGCGGTTTGTGCTGTCAGCAGGGCCATGCCGGCCAAAAGAAGGGCGCGTTGCATCATCGATTTCATCTTTGGCCTCCAAGATAGCAAACCCTCCCCACCCCACCCTTCCCGCCTCCGCACGAGCCCTCCCCGCCTTTCAATGCGTGATGTCGCCTTCATCTTTCTTGCGGTCGCTCATGGCCGTGAGGATGAGCGGCAGACCGTTGAAGGAGGCGGTAAGGGCCGACGCGTCGGTGCGGACGGTGGTGGATTGGGCAACGACCCGGGTGGTCACGAGGTGCACCAACTGGGCGGCAAAATAGTTTTACGGCATCCAACTGCACACGATACAATCTGGGTTATTCAACTTGGATGGGGGCGCGATGTTTGGGTAGGCACCCAAGCAGCTGTGTGAAACGCTTGAGCCGCCCGATAATTGCAAGTTGTGCACGTTGTCGATGCGGCTGCTCATCGAGGAGGGCGACCGACTCATCCTAATGGCACCCGTTTTGGGCGGCCTCCTCGACGCACTGTGCCACCTTCAACCCGCCCCATTTCACAGCGACCTTCCCCACAGTCGACGGCCTACGCAGTCCATCCCGAAGCGCCTTCGATGCAGCCAGACGCGCCATCAACGGCGCACAACTCCGAGCGGCCTTCGAGCCATCGCCGCCTGGTCGCGCTTCCGCACGCTCTAACGATCCTATCCTGCCGGCGGCCCTCCCTACGGTCGGGCGTTCGGCCGCTTCGCGCCCGATAACAAATAGTCAAATAGCGGAATCGTCAAATGGTCCACAAGTGCCCGCAGTCAATCCCGAACGCAACGCACGGAGAATCCGCTCCGCCGGTTGTAGTAGTTCCGATAGACACCGCCACTACCGGAGTAGAGTTCCCGACTCCAAGCGACGGAGCCGCTAGGCGAGGAACTCCAGAAGTAGGCGAAGGAGCCCACATCGTAGAAGAGTCCATCGTTGAAGCGGACGCCGCCCGGCAACGCCGAAAAACCAGAACTGTTGGTACCGTCCCAACTCGGTGAATCCGTTGATGACGCTTTCATTTTAACTCCTGCAACAGAGACTCCACCCAAATAAACCGTCAAATCCGTAAGCTCCCCATCCGTAGGAACATGCCAACCTGATGGACAAAGCATGCCTGTATTCACAGCATACCAATTGTACAACCGGCCATAGTTTTCCAAATTAGCAATTTCGTCGCATGCCCAATGGCAAGGAGAGTCCCCCTCTCCGTAGACGGCAGTGGCCCCGAGGCTCGTGTTATCAGCATTTTCCCACTCGGTAGCGGTCAGGCCGGAGGGGATTTCAGAATCATCATTGTAGTGGGTGGAGCGGAGGTTCTCGGCAAACCAACAACTGCCCCCGATCGATACAGTTTGGTAGTCGTATCCATCAAATGTCCATGCACCACCACAGCTGAAATCAGCGTTGGGATAGGAACAAATGACGTTGCTCGGGTCGTTCCAATTTACGGCAGATATGTCGGAACACGCATCACCAGAATCGCAAAGGCCATCGCCGTCCGTATCCGTGCCATCCTGACTCGGTTGGAAAAAAGGACTTGCTGGGTCCAAGGCGATGCCGGGGTCAGCGGGATCGAAGGTGCCGGTGCCGTTAACCGACCACCACACGTTGAAATTAGATTCGCAGTCGTCGCACGTGTCGCCGTCGCTGTCGCCGCAGGCCCCGGGGTTGAGGACTTCACCGGTCGCTTCGTTCACGTCGAGGACGCCGTCGTTGTCGTCGTCGGTGTCACCGTCGTCGCAAAGGCCGTCGCCGTCGTAGTCCGGACCGTCATGGTTCGGTTGGAAGAAGGCGCTGTCGGGAGTGAGGGCGACGCCGGGGTTGGCGACGTTGAAGGTGCCGGTGCCGTGGTCGGCCCACCACAGGTTGAAGTTCGCTTCGCAGTCGTCGCAGGTGTCGCCGTCGCTGTCGCCGCAGGCCGCGGGATTGAGGGCCTCGCCCGAGGCTTCATCCGCGTCGAGGACGCCGTCGTTGTCGTCGTCGGTGTCGCCGGTGTCGCACAGGCCGTCGCCGTCGTAGTCCGGGCCGTCGTAATTCGGCTGGAAGAATGCGCTATCGGGGGTGAGGGCGACGCCGGGGTCGGCGACGTTGAACGTGCCGGTGCCGTGATCGGCCCACCAGAGGCCGAAGGCGTGCTCGCAGTCGTCGCAGGTGTCGCTGTCGCTGTCGCCGCAGGCTGCGGGGTTTTGGGCTTCGCCGGCTGCTTCGTCAGCGTCGAGGACGCCGTCGTTGTCGTCGTCGTCGTCGCCGTCGTCGCAGATGCCATCGCCGTCGTAGTCCGGGCCGTCGTTGTTTTCATCCCAGTAACCGCCGGTTGCGGGGGTGACGTCGGGGACCT
>CBFHPD010000142.1:0-3203 GCA_965657495.1 uncultured Flavobacteriales bacterium | reverse complement strand
CCGCCGTTGTCGTCGCAAATGCCGTCCCCGTCCACGTCCGTTTCGCACGTGCCGTTGCAGACCCCGATCGCATCCGGCGTGCCGACGCAGTCGTCGATGTCGTCGCAAACACCGTCCGCATCCGCATCGGGCGTGCCCGCGCAGTCGCAGTCGCCTGCTGGGATGGGCGTGCAGCCGCAGTCGTAAATCGCGCCCGGACCGTTGCACACGCCACAGGCGTCGGCCTCGCCGATGCAGCTGTCGCCGTCGTCGCAAATGCCGTCGCCGTCGACGTCAGCCGCGCAACCACCACCGCACACACCCAGGGCATCGAGCTCATTGCCGTCGCAGTCGCAGTCGCCTTCGGGGATGTCCGCGCAGCCGCATTCGTAGACGTCGCCGGGACCGTCGCACACGCCGCACACGTCCTCGTAAAGGCAGAGCGAACTCAAGCTCACATTCGCGGCCGCGTCGTAGTTGCATGCCGTGGCGTCCATGCAGCCCACTGTGGCCACGCCGCCGGCCACCCACTCTGAGCCGTTCCAAAACAGCATCGCACCGACCTCCAGCCCGTCGCCCGAGGGCAGGCCGGGATCGCCTTGGGGGCCTTGCGGACCGGCCGGCCCCTGTTCACCCTGCGGGCCTTGCGGGCCGGCGGGACCTTGCGCACCGGCCGGGCCGTCTGCACCGTCCGCGCCAGGTTCACCTTGTGGGCCTTGGGGACCCACGGGACCTTGATTGCCTTGCGGACCTTCGGGGCCCGTTGCGCCGTCCGCTCCGGGTTCACCTTGCGGGCCTTGGGGGCCCGTGGGACCGGCGGGGCCGGTTTCGCCAGCGGGACCGGCGGGGCCTACGATGGAGGCGAGGTAGTCGTAAACGCTGCCGGTTTGGCCTGAAGCAAGCCAAATCTCGTAAGCCGATGCCCCTGCAGGCCCCGCACTCCCCTGCGCCCCTTGCGGACCCGCCGGCCCCTCAGGACCCTGCGCACCCGCCGGCCCTTCCGGACCCTGCGGACCCGCCGAGCCCGTGGCCCCGATCAGCGCGGCCAAGAATTCCGCCTCTGTGCCCGAATTCCCATTCGCTAACCAAATCGCATACGCCGAAGCCCCATCCGGACCTGTCGGCCCCGCTGGACCCGTGTGACCCTGCTCGCCCTGCGGACCGGACTCGCCTTGCGCGCCTTGAGGGCCGGCTGGACCGGTAGCGCCCGCGGGGCCCTCTGGACCGACCAATGAAGCGAGGTAATCGTACACGGTACCGGTTTGGCCCGTAGACAGCCAAAGCTCATAGGCCGATGCGCCGGTGATTCCGGCGGGGCCTTGCGGACCGGTGGGGCCGGCAGGACCTTCAGGGCCCGTCGCTCCAGCAAGGCCTTGCTCACCTTGCGGGCCGGGCTCGCCTTGAGGGCCAGCGGGACCCATCGGACCTTCAGGACCTGTGGCGCCTGCAATGCCTTCCTCCCCTTGTGCGCCGGGTTCGCCTTGAGGACCGGCCGGGCCCATCGGACCTTCGGGACCGGTGGCGCCTGCGATGCCTTGCTCTCCTTGTGGGCCGGGCTCGCCTTGAGGGCCAGCGGGACCCATCGGACCTTCAGGACCTGTGGCGCCTGCGATGCCCTGCTCACCTTGCGGGCCGGGTTCGCCTTGGGGACCGGCCGGGCCCATTGGACCTTCGGGACCCGTGGCACCGGCAACGCCTTGCTCCCCTTGCGGGCCGGGTTCGCCTTGCGGGCCGGCGGGACCCAGCGGGCCTTCAGGACCGGTGGCGCCCGCCACACCTTGCTCACCTTGAGGGCCCGGTTCGCCTTGCGGGCCGGGCTCGCCCTGGGGGCCAGCCGGTCCGGCTGGGCCGACAGGACCGGCCGGGCCCTGCTCGCCCACCAAGAGCGGCGTGGTGAGGGTGGTTCCGTCTGAAAAAGTGAAGACGAGCGCGCCCCCGTCGCTGAGTTCCACGTCCGTTACACCGAAGCCCACGGTCGTCACTGAGCCGATTTGGCCTTCCAATTCAGCCACCCAAGCTGTCAACTCGACCAGGTACTCCTCGAGTGTCATGCCGTCCACAAATATGCTCTCGGGGACAAAATCGTAACCGAAGACCGCCAGCAAGCCCATGAGGTCGGAGGAACCGATGACCCCATCTTCGTTGGAATCCGGGTTGTATGGTGGGTCAACGGCGACCGTAGATTGCGCTCCTACGGAAAAAAACAAGCACAGGGTCGACACAGCGGCGAGCAACCAATTGCGGAAAAGGGTGATTCGGTTCATGGTGATCATTGGTTCGGGCTTACGGCAACAACCACCTTTTCAGTGGTCATTTCCGTTATTTAAACCGCAATATAACAAATTACAACCTACAATACTCCGCGCTGGACTTGCCATATAAGTTCAAATAGAACTTCACTCCCGAAAGACGAAAAAGGCGCTCCGTTGCGGGAGCGCCTTTCCTGATAATGCTATGTGATGCCGTCAGTCGGCCGAGCCCGTCCGCTCCCGGCTCGAAGCCGAGTAGAGGACCTTCAAAGCGGAGGCCTTGCGGAGCTCCTGCTTGACGCCGGTGACGATGCCCATCTTCGTGTCTTTGTCAACCTTGAGGGACACCCACATCTTCGACTGCTCGGCTTCGGCGAGCGTGAGGCGCTCGGTGGAAACCCATTCCTGGATGGCAGCCACCCCGCTGAACGCATCGTTCAATTGGAGGACTGGCTCGGTGCCGTAACGGTTGTCCATCGGGGGACCGATGTTGATGTAACGGATGAGGTGCTTCTTCTCGATCTTGTAGAGCTCGGAGGCCTCGGGGCGGATGACCCGCACCTTTTCCTCCTCGGTCCGCAACACGGTCGCGACCATGAAGAAGAAGAGCAGCATGAAAACGATGTCGGGCAGGGAGGCGGTCGAAATCGCGCCCATGCCCCGCTTGGTACCTTTTTTAAACTTCCCCATGGCTCAGTAGTATGCAGATCCTTCGCGCGGTTCGGCTTCTGAAATCCGCTGGGGATAGACCAAACGCACGGCGGCGATTTTACTCAACAGTTCCATATTCTCCGAGTCGCGGTCGTAGGCGTCCTCCAACTCGCGGTAGGTCTTGCCAAACTTGGCCAGCGCCAACTCGTCGCGCAACTCGTTTACCGCCGATTGCAGCTCGTTCTGCACCTGCAGGTAAATGTCGTACGACGTGTTGTTGTCGTTCTGCATGGAGATCAACGCCGAACCCGGAAGTTCCTTGTA